>JADDPM010000332.1 GCA_016781885.1 Rubrobacter sp. | reverse complement strand
AGCACTGCTCGAGCGGGATGGCCGCGGCGTCCTGGGGAGAGTCGGGGTTGAAGTGCTGGGCGGCATCCACGTGCGCCCCCAGGTGGGTGTGGATCACGACCTCCTCGTTGCGCCACCCCCTAGCCGTATCTGGTTGCGTCCACTCCTCCGGCATGCCGTCGTAGGCCGGCGGACCCCCGAACCTCCTCCACGTGTCCTGGTAGAAGTGCCGGACAAACTCGTACTTCTGATTCGGTAGAACGAGCGGAGCCCGCGGGTGATGCAGATGATTAACCGGCATCTCCTCTTCTAGGACAGGCGTCAGGTCGATAAGCGTGGCCATCCCCTAGATATCCTCACTTTCTCCAGCGGCTCGCTTCCGCCGGCCAGTAGCGTTAGAGTTTGTCCACCGCCGCTTGGGCGAAACGACTCGAGTCAAGGTAGTTGTATATACCGTGGTGGTAACGGGCCGCTTCGAGCAAGTCGGCTACCTCGCCTTCGGGGTTGGCTTCCTCCACTTGGGACATCAAGTCTTCCGCCTCGGCCTTCAAGTCCTGGGCTTTCTTGTACACGATGTGGGCGATCGTAACGTCTTCTGGCTGCGCTGCGCCTTCCTGCAGCACGTCGTTCGCTACGGCCGAGTTGATGGCGGCTGCGATCATGGTCAGTTCGTAGGTGGGTTTGTCCGGGTCGAACCAGAGCTCTCCTTGCTCCTCGAACGGTATGTAAGGGTCGACGCTGTCGTAGATCGTCAACCCATCCTTGACATCCAAATCCGTGCCGGCGACCCGGTTGAGCGCCGGCACGTGGATCTCCGCGGCCTGCTCGGGATTGTCGGCGATGAACTTCGAGATACGCCACTTGACGCCTGCCATCCTCATGCAGGTGTCTTGGTTCTCCTCCCAGTACCCGATCGTGGTCCCCCAACC
>JADDPM010000331.1 GCA_016781885.1 Rubrobacter sp. | reverse complement strand
AAGATGGCCAGAGCATGATGGCGTCCGGGAGCTAGTGCATCCTCAGAGAGGGCTGTGTGTGATGGGCTATAGTGGTCCGCATGAAACCTCCAATCTTCGTCCGGGAACTGTCGGAAAAGGAGCGCGAACGGCTCGGAGCCGGGCTGCGCTCAAAAGACGCCTTCGTGATGCGCCGGTGCCAGATCCTTTTGGCGAGCGCCCGCGGGAAGTCTCCTCCGAAGATGGCCAAGAGCCTCGGGTGCGCCTCGCAAACGGTGAGGAACGCCATCCGCGACTTCAACGAGCGCGGCCTGGACGCCCTCACCGCCGGCTCCTCTCGCCCCAAACGCGTGTACGCCGCCTTCGACGAAGAGAGCGCCGAGTCCTTGAGGGAGATGCTCCACCGATCTCCGAGGGAGTTCGGGTGCGAGTCGAGCCTTTGGACTCTGGAGATGGCCGCCGATGTCGCCTTCGAGGAGGGGCTCACCGGAAACCGGGTCTCGGGGGAGACCGTGCGGGCTACTTTGTCGCGCCTTCTCGGGGTTCGGTGGATGCGGGCGAAGCGGTGGATCGCTTCCCCAGACCCCTTGTACGAGAGAAAAAAAGAAGGCGCGACCGACTGATGGAGATCGCCGGAGCCGATCGGGAGTGGGCCACGGGCTTCGAGGACGAATGCTGGTGGAGCCGGGTGGCTTTGCCCACTTTGAGCGCCTGGGCCGAGGAGGGCAAGCCCACTCGCCTCATCCAGCGGTCTCTCGCCAAAGACGATCCCGAGCCGAAGGCCGTATCCTGCTACGGACTCTATCTGCCAGAGGCGGGCGAGACGTGGCTGAGGTTCGTCGACGGGAGGCCGGTGAGTTCCATAACCACCCAATTTCTCGGGTGGAGCCTTGAGAAACTCGAAGCGGTCGGCAAGAAGGTTCTCCTTCTCATCTGGGACAACGCGAGCTGGCACGTCTCGAAGGAGGTCAGGCGCTGGCTCGGAAGACACAACCGCCGCGTCAAGCACAGCGGCTGCGGGGTGAGGGTCGTTAGCTGCCTTCTTCCGAAGCGAAGTCCGTGGCTGAACTCCATCGAGCCGAAGTGGGTACACGCGAAGCGCAAGGTCGTCGAGCCGGACGGGCTTCTCGGGGCATACGAGCTTGCGGACAGGGTGTGCGGGGTCTTCGATTGCCCTCATCACGAGCATCTCACTGTTCCACAGGAGGTCGCCTGAT
>JADDPM010000330.1:887-1215 GCA_016781885.1 Rubrobacter sp. | reverse complement strand
GCCTCGTCGGCGGCGTGAGTGAGGTCATTACGCGTCGTGCCGTCCTCAGGGTAGGTTGCGACACCGACGGAGAGGGTTGCGTTAGCGAGCTTGCCCTCGTGCTCGAAGGCGTACTCCTCGACCCGACGCCGGATCTCCTCGGCTACCTTGAGGGCCTCCTCTTTAGCGAGGTTTGGGAGGATGGTCTGGTACTCGTCGCCGCCGAAGCGGGTCGCCTGGCGGCCTCCCTCCGAGTGCAGCTCCCCGATAATGCGGCCCACCATACCGACCACGAACTCGCCCAGGAGGTGGCCGTGTTTGTCGTTGATCTTCTTGAGGTTGTCTACGT
>JADDPM010000330.1:375-814 GCA_016781885.1 Rubrobacter sp. | reverse complement strand
GCGATTCTTGGCGAGGAGCCCCGTGAGGTAATCACGGTTAATCATACGGTCCAGAGCCCTGTGAAACTGTGCCTTCACGGGGTCATCCTGCAAGAACTCCAGCACAGAATCGCCTATTACGATACGGTCGCCGTTGTATACTCGGCGCCGTTCTGAGTCTCTCAGGGGCCCGCCGTTCACTGCGGTACCCTCGCCGGTGCCCAGGTCCTGGATAATGTAGACGCCCGAGGCCGGCTCGCAGTGTACGCTCGCGTGCCTCGGTTCGGCCTCTATGTCCCGTATCACGAGGTCCGCGTGGTGCGGATCGTTTCCCAGGACAACCTCCTTCTCATCCAGAAAGTAAAGATCCCCGAGTCCCGGCCCCTTCAGAACTACGAGGTGCGCGTATCTTGCCGGTTCGCTGTCCGTGGAGATGACGTCCTCCTGGGCCCCGCCCGTA
>JADDPM010000330.1:0-286 GCA_016781885.1 Rubrobacter sp. | reverse complement strand
CTAGATCGGAGCTCCGGCTCTTCCTTATTCACGGGTCTAAGTATTGTTCGCGCGGAAACACCCGTTAAGAAGATCAAGCCGTATCAAGGTTAGAGATCGTCCTGTTATCGGAAGCTATCCGCGTCCGTTGTGGCGGTCGAGGACGAACGTTCCCGGAAGCTCGTATCCTCGGCGCGAGCCCTTTGGCTTCTTCGCTTCGTCGAGCGCTCCGGTGTCTTCTCAGGAGGACCTCCAGAAAGCGGGCGATAGTAATACTAGCGCCGTGAATATCTCCAGCCGCCCGAGC
>JADDPM010000006.1 GCA_016781885.1 Rubrobacter sp. | reverse complement strand
AGGCGTCGTGCTCGTAGCGCATGCAGCACTTCACCTCGCCGCAGCTACCCAGGACCTTCTCGTTCGGCGTTACGCCCTGCTGCTTGGCGAGCCTGACGTTGACCGGTCCCATGCTTCTCGCCCCGCTCCACGTAGCGCAGCACAGCGGCACCCCGCACGTATCGCACCCACCACTATCCGACGCCCGCTCGATAAACGTGAACCGCCGGAATACGACCCGCGCGTCGTAGAGGCGATCGAGACCATCCCGCACCGCCTCCAGGCTCGGGACATCCTCGGCCTCGTACTTGACCTCGATGTAGTACCCATCCAGGGAGACGTCGCAGCCGATGAACGCAATCCCCTTTATGCGGTGATCGCGGGCGAGCTTCTGGGCTTCGGCCCGTATCTCCCGCCCAAGCTCCCGATTCTCGTCTTCCTCCCTCTCGTCCTCGGGCGTGACGACGCGCAGGATGTCGTAGGGCTCCATGTAAGGCTCGCGGCGTCTCGGCGTCAGGGCGACCCGGCCTATGAACTCCCCGTCCCCGGTCTCCACGACGACCTTGTGGCCGACCCGCAGGTCGAGGTCACGGGCGTAGCAGAGCTTCGCCACCCCCATACCGGGGATACGGACGTCTACGAGCCGGGGAAGCTCCCCTTCGGGGAACTCCCTGATATCTTGTGCCGTATCCGAGATAAAGCCACCTCCAGGATCGCCTCCGGCGAGACATTATACGCTAGCTCTCCCCTCGCTTCCCCAAAGATTCGGGCCGCCCCCGCCCAATCCGCCTCCGCCCTCTCCTCCACGCGCGCCTGTATCTCGGGGATCTTGTCTGCATTCGCCACCAACTCCGCCGCCCCCGCCGCGACCACAGCCGCGTCCCGGTAGAGGAGCGCCAGGAGATCCAGGGCCTCCGCCACCGCCCCGTCCCGCGCCGCCCTCCCGAGCCGCTTCGCCGCCTCCTTCCGACGCCGGTCTGGCCCCTCATGGAAATCGTCCACCTCCGCAAGGTACGCCCTCTCCCGCGCCTCCCCCACGCTCTCGGCGCGAGCCACGATCTCCTCGACCACCCCGTGCCGCTCCTCGAAAGAAGCATCGAAGGCGAGACCCGCCCTCAAAACGGACTCCCGCAGCCTCTTGAGCTCTTCCTCCTCCGCGTAGCGCAACGAAAGTCCGACGCTCCCCCGGCCCAAAGCAGCCGCAGTCTTCGCCTCCCCCTCCGGTTGTCCCCGCTCCACCAGAAAGGAGACGACCTCGCCCGGCGGCACGGGGTCGAAGCGCACCTCCTGGGCGCGGGAGAGAATCGTCGGCATCACCCCCTCGCGCGACGCCGCGAGCAGGATGAAGACCGCCCCTCCCTCCGGTTCTTCGAGCGTCTTCAAGAGCGCGTTCGCCGCCTGCACGTTAAAGGTGTCCGCCCGCAGTATAAAGACCCTCCGCGCACCCTCGAACGGGCGGCTCGCCGCCAGGCGCAACACCTCCCGCACCTGCCCGATGGTCGTAAACCTGCCCTCGGGTTCTATCTCCACGAGATCCGGGTGCAGCTCTCGCAAAGCACGGTTCACGGCACCCTCGTCCCCGCCCGAGACCAACGCCGCCCCGAACCGGTAGGCGGTGGTGCGCTTGCCCACCCCCGGCGGTCCGTGAAACAGGTACGCATGGGAGACGCCCCCCGAAGAGAGAGCGTTCTCGAGCAGACGCAGTGCCGGGCGATTCCCCAGTATGCCGTCAAAGATTTGCGCGGTGTCTGCCATCGCTCTCTCAATCACGCCAGGAGCTTACGCCCGTTATCCGTCCGACGTCGATAAGGTCCGCTTCTCTCCCAGGAGAGGATTTATAGTGGGTAAGCTCGCCCTTCGGCATGACCTCATTATTAATACTGATTATCCTCGTATTGGAGTTAGTGTCATCGATCTGCTGCTTCTCCCAGCGACCATCTCCGGCGCTGAAAAAGCGGAACTCAGTCGAGGAGTCCCCGAGCTCTATCCGCCGCCCATGGTAGTGTAACTTCAAGAAAGTTACGTCCCAGGTTTCGTCTATACAACCCTCCGGCCTCCGCGTCATGAACGGTCAGATGTCCGAGAATAAGCCCAGCGCCAGGCTGAACGTAACGTAGATGTCGGTATTGACCAGCAGAGGGTAAGCGCAGGACGCCCTGGCGGCCAGGCCACCGGCCACCTGGTAGGTACCTCGTGATCGATCAGAGCTCAACGGCCACGTCAGCGCACGAGCGGCCTGCCCCTGCGCCTCGCCGTTGACGCCCTGATCCAGCATGTCCTCCTCTGGGACATCTGCTTCGTGAGCGAGACCAACCCCACTTAAGCTTCTTGCCGATGACGCTAGCATACGAGCGCCCGTCGCACTGTTTCGGTCAGCTCTCCCGGCGGACGTCTAGCGTCGAGCACCCTCACCCGGTCGGGCTCGGAGCGCGCTATCTCCTCGAAGCCCTCCTCCACTCGTCGCATAAACTCGTCTCCGACCCGTTCGATCCGGTCGAGCGGCGCTCCCGACTTCCGGGCCCGCCGCTCCCGCTCCTCCCTATCCAACCGCAGGTAGAACGTCAGGTCCGGCGCCACATCCCCTACAGCCCTGGCGTTCAACTCGCGCACAGCCTCCATACCCAGACCCCGCCCCGCGCCCTGATAGGCAAGGCTGGAGTCTACAAAACGCTCGCAGAGCACGGCCTCACCGCTCTCTAGATGAGGCAGGATCTCACGCCTTACCAGATCTGCCCGCGCCGCCGCGTACAGATACGCCTCGGTCCACGGGTCCATGTCCAGCCCGGGGTCCAGGAGTACCTCCCGGATGCGCTCTGCAGCGGGCGTTCCACCGGGTTCGCGCGTGAAGTAGGGCGGCGGATCCAGGCTCGCGAGCGATGTCTTGAGGCTACGGAAGAGGGTGGATTTACCGGAGAAATCCAGGCCCTCGACGGTTACGAAGAGGCCACGTCTACCCCGCTCAGCCAGAGAGGAACTCTACGCTGCGGCCCGGCGGCGCGTGGCGTGCCGCTCGGCGGCGGCGACGTGGGCCGCGAAGAGGTTTCGGTGCTCGGCGCTCTCCGCCTCGCGCATGGCCTCCGCGTGCCACTGCACTCCAACGAGCCAGCACTCGGAGAGGTTCGTAGACTCGACGGCCTCCACCACCCCGTCGGATGCGCGAGCGCTCACGACGAGACCGTTGGCGAGGTCCTTGACCCCCTGGTGGTGGTAGGAGTTCACCCTGAGGCTCCTCGCGCCCATGATCTCCGCTACGTTAGATCCGCTCTCCGTCTCTACCTCGTGCGTCCACTGCCACTTCGGCGTCTGCTGACGGTGCGCGATCGAACCGCCCCCGAGTTGGGTTGGGAGGTCCTGGTAGAGCGTCCCGCCAAGAGCCACGTTTATAACCTGCAAGCCCCGGCAGATCCCGAAGACCGGGATGCCCCGCTTCAGCGCGTGCTCCAGTAGCGCCATCTCAAAGGCGTCTCGCTCGGGGATGGTCGCGCCGAGCTCGGGCAGAGCCTCCTCGCCATAGTAATCCGGGTCGAGATCACTACCCCCGCTGAGTAGCAGGCCGTCTATCCCCCGTGTCATCTCCTCAGCTGCCTCAGGGACAGGAGGCAAAACTAACGGTACCCCCCCTGCCTGGGCAACGCCGGCCACGTAATCCAGGTCCGCCCGCACGTATGAGCCCAGAGGACGCTCCGCGACCGAGTCGAGGTCCTGCTTCAACGTTGCCGTTACGCCTATTAACGGGGCCATCCTAGCTCACCCTTTAACCGTTTCTTCTTTTAACTTAACACTATAGCGCGGCAGAATACCAGACCACGACCACCATCGTCCAGAGAAGGAGATAGCCGCTTGCCTTAACAAGCGTCGAGGGCTTGCGCGCCTCGGCGGTCTCGACGAGGAAGAGTTGTTCCAGACGCTCCTCTATGTGGTGGATTTCATGGGTTCCCGCGCCTCGACCGGCTCCTTCTTCGCCGGGGCCTTCTTCGAGGTCGCTCTCTTTCGTGTAGTGGTAGCGGATGCGCGTCCACCCCCCTTCGCGCCGTCCTTGCCGTTCGCGGCGGCCTTCTCGGCCTTTTTCGCGGCGGCGGCCGCGCGTTTCTCCTGCTGCTTCGGGCACTGCATGTCGATGCAGGTGATCCAGGGCCGCCGTCCCCCGACGACCTTTATCTCCGGCGAGCCGCACACGTCGCAGAGCGTCCCGAGCGGGATGATCTCACCGCGCGGAGGCAGCGAGTAGGTCTGATCGCACTCTGGATAACCCGAGCACCCGGCAAAGCGCTTGCCGCTCTTTTTGGCGCGCCGGATGGTGAGGTTCTTGCCGCAGTTCTTGCACGGACCGAGCACGGAGTCCTCGCGGATGCCGTCCCAGACGATGTCCGCAAACTCCTCCTGAGAGCTCTCCAGGTGCTCGTAGACCTGGCGCAGGACGTCGCGCGAGCGGTCGACCACGGAGTCTTTGCTGATCCTGCCCTCGGAGATCTCGTCCATGCTCCGCTCCAACTCGCTGGTCATCTTGTGGGTGGCTATCTCGGAGGCGAAGTCCTTGAGGGCCTGGGCGACCGCCATCCCTGTCTCGGTCGGCACGAGCGGGTCGTCGTGGACGTAACCCCTCTCGTAGAGGTTCTGGATAATGGAGGGACGCGTCGCCTTTGTCCCGAGCCCCAAGTCCTCCATCACGCGCAGCAGGCGCCCCTGCCCGTAGCGCCCCGGCGGCTGGGTCTCCTTGGCAAACAACTCGGTCCCGGTGACCTGCACTTCTTGCCCCTCGGAGAGCTTTGGGATCTCCTCGTCGGCCCGACGTCCGTAGGGGTAGACTGCCAGCCAGCCCTCCTCGGTGACGACAGTGCCGCCCGCGATCAGCGGCTCGCCGCCGGACTCCAGGCGCACCGTCGTGCGCAGCGTCTTGGCGGGCGCCGATAGAGTAGCCAGGAAGCGCCTGACGACAAGCTGGTAAATTTTCCACTGGTCATCGCGCAACGCCTTCTTGGAAGCGTATCCGGTCGGGTAGATCGGGGGGTGGTCCGTAGTCTGCTTCTTGCCGCGCGTCGGTGAGAGCTTCTCGCTCTTTAGCAGCCTCTCTGCGTACTGTCCAACACCCTCGACCCTCTTTAGGTGTCCTAACACCTCGCGCAAACCTATGGACTGCGGATAGACGGTATTGTCGGTGCGAGGGTAAGAGATGTAGCCGTCGGTGTAGAGGTCCTCGGCGAGCCGCGCGGCCCGACTAGGGCTGATCCCGATGTTCGCCGCCGCAGTGAGGAACCCGGTAGTGTTGAACGGTATCAGGGCCGGGCGCGCCGCCGACTTCTCTTTGACCTCCGTGACCCGTGCGGTCTCCGTGAGGCTCTCGTACGCGGCCTTGGCTACGTCCTCCTCCTTGAAGCGCCCGGCAGCGTGGCGTGCGGTGAACGCCTCGCCGTTTTGCAGGTTGGCCTCTATCTCCCAGTAGGGCTCGGGGGTAAAGGCGCGGCGCTCGCGCTCGCGCTCGGAGATGAGGACGAGGGTCGGGCTCTGCACGCGTCCCACAGAGAGGAACGCGCTCCCGTAGCGTTTCGTGGCGCGCGAGACCCAGCGCGTGAGGGTGGCGCCCCAGATCAGGTCTATGTCCTGCCGCGCCTCACCCGCCGCCGCGAGCTCTCTCGACACCTCGACGAGCTCGTTAAAGGCGCGCGTAACCTCACCCTTCGTGAGCGCGGAGAAGCGGGCACGCTCGACGTGGTCCATTAGCTTCGGGTTCGCCTCGAAGGCGAGGCTGAGAGCCTCGACCCCGATCAACTCTCCCTCCCGGTCGAAGTCCGTGGCGATTATTACGGCGTCGGCTTTTTTGGAGAGGGACTTCACCGCCTCGGCCACACCCTTCTCGGAGACCGATTTGCGGATCTCCGCGTCTATCAGGTTCGACGGCTCTACCTTCTGCCAGTTCGAGTACTCCTCCGGGTACTCGGGGTTGAGGACGTGTCCCTTGAGGCCGACCGAGACACACTCCTCGCCCTTCCACTTAAAGGTATGGTGAGGCACGCTCCGGTGCTTGCCGTCCTTAACCGGCCCTTCGGCCAGGAATTGGGATATTTTCTTTGCCGCGTTGGCTTTCTCAGAGATAATTAGTCGCATATCCACCGTTTATAGCACACGGCCACGGAGGCTTTCACGCCCCACAAGGCCTGGGATGGGAACAAGAATAATTATACTATGGCTCGGGGTCGTTCAAATCGGCGGGTTCCCCGACCACTCGCCGCACGACGAGGAGACCCACCACCCCGATCAGGGTAGCAAACCATAAAGTGGCGATGCGGATCACGAACGTCAGGCCCGCCGAGACCCCGTCGGAGAGCTGGGCCACGCTGACGAACATCCCGTACATTCCCGCTTCGGCCGCCCCGATACCGCCCGGCAGCATGCTAAAAGCACCCGCGAACGAGCCCACCACGAAGACGAAGACCACTACGAGAAAGGGAACCTCCGCTCCTATCCCAACCGCGCAGAGGTAGACGGCCAGTATCTCCAACCCCCACGAGCAGAAAGAGATAGCGGTCCCCACCATGAGCGGCCGCGTCGCCAACAACTCGTTCGAGGCTCCGTGGAATTCCCCCACGTGCGGCGCGAGGCGATTGAGGAGCGGTAGCTTGAGTAGAAACCTCTCAGCCAGGAGCGAGAGACGTTTCGAGCGGAGTACCGCGATGCCGGCCGCCGCGATTGCCAGGAACAGGAGGAGCGCCTCCAGCCCGAAGCTGAACGCCAGGGCACCCATGAGGCCCCAGGCGATCATGCCGGTCCCGTCCGTGGCCCGCTCGGCGACCACGGCAGGAGCGGTGCGGGCTATGGGCGCGCCATTGACCTGCTTGATAAAAACACTTTTCAGCACCTCGCCAAGCTTACCCGGAGAGATCGTCATCGAGAGCCCCGCCGCGAAGATGGCGACGTTCGGCCGCAACGGCATCGTGGCCTTCAAGAGGCGCAGGTAGTACGACCAGCGGACGAAACGTACCACGTAGGAGAGGGCGACGAGACCCAAGATGACCGGCACGAGCGAGAGGCGGAAGCTGCTCAAGGCCGAGCTCAGGTCGTCGAGGCCGGAGAAGACAGCGAGCACCAGGTAGACGGTGACGCCGAGGCCCAGGGCGAGGACGAGGTTCTTCTTCAGGCGTTCCACGCGGGGAAGTCTCTCAGAAAACGTAGATGACCGTCATGACCACGGCGAGGAAGAGGAGTAGGGTTATCTGGAGCGGACGGTCCCGCAGAAGCAGGGTATCCGGGTCGCCGCCGCCGTCGCGGTGCACGAGTAGCATGTAGCGGAGAACCCCGTAGATTACGAACGGCACGCTTAGCATCATGTACGAGCGCAGGTGAAAGGAGAAGGTAAACGTGTACATCGTGTACCCGATGATCGTCGCCGTCAGCATGATCATCATCATCTGGTCGAGCATCTCTGTCGAGTAATCTCCGAGATTCTTACGGTGCGTTTTGGCGCCTTCACCCAGAACGAACAGCTCGTAGCGACGCTTGGAGAAGCCCAAAAAGAGCGTCAGAAGACCCGTACAGACGACCAGCCACGGTGAGATCGGCTCCCCCACCGCCGCCACCCCGGCTAGAGCCCGGATCACGAACCCCGCCGAGATGCTCATCACGTCTAACAACGTAATATGCTTTAGCACCGGCGTATATACCGCCTGCAGAAGCAGGTAGGCGAGCCCCGCGATCCCCACCCAGATATCCACGGAGAAGGCCAGGACCAGCCCAGCCACGGCGAGGAGGACCGCGAAGGCGATGGCGAAGGGGACCGGCACCTCCCCGCTCGCCACGGGCCTCAGGCGCTTGGTCGGGTGCCCGCGGTCCTCCTTGACGTCTAAAATATCGTTCGCGGCATACGTCGCCCCCGAGAGCGCGCAGAACGCGACGAACGTCAGCAGCGCCGCCACCACGCTCGACGCCTGCAACGCCTCCCCCGAGAAGACCACCCCCGCCAGGACGAAACCATTCTTCGTCCACTGCCTGGGCCGGATCAACCTCAGATAGGCCGACGGAAACCCTACTGTAGTACCTGCTTGCACGAAGGCCAGTTGTACCATATTAGCCGTCAGCTTTCAGCGATTGGCTCTCGGTTTCTTTGGGCAAAGTTCAGCGCCCCTTCGCAAAGCCTGGCCTGTTTCATGCTCTCTCTATAGTTGAGAGATTGCTGAAAGCTACTTTACAAATCCCTCTCGACGACGTCCTCATGCTCGTCCTCGCGCTCGCCTTCGTCGTGGTCTTGCTCCGCGGAAAGTTCCTCCTCGGGCGTGACGGGGTTGACGAAGCGGGCGATGATAATACTAACCTCGTACATAAAGATCATCGGGATGGCCATCAGGACCATGCTGAACGGGTCCTGGCCCGGTGTGAGGGCGGCGGCGAGGATCGTGTTGACGACGATGGCGTGCTTGCGGTAGCTCTTCAGAAACGGCGCGGTAACGAGCCCGAGCTTCGCGCCCACGTATGTCGCCGCCGGAAACTCGAAGACTATGCCGAAGGCCAGAAGGAACCGCGTGACGAAGCCCAGGTAGGTGTCGGCGGTAATGATCTCCTCGTACCGCTCGGGGTCCCATCCGAGCAGGAAATCTATGCCTATAGGCAGGACGACAAAGTAGCCGAACGCCACCCCCGCCAGGAAGAGAGAGGAGGCTAACGAGATCAGTATGTAGGTAAATGCTCGGCCCATCTCCCCTACGGCGGGCGCCACAAACGCCCACGCCTGGTAGAGGAGGATAGGAACGGTCAGCAGGAAAGCTGTATAAAGGGTCAGCTTTACATCTGTGAGGATCGGCGCGGTTATAGACGTGAAGTTTAGGCGTCCTTCGAGCGAAGGAGCAGGCTCCAGGAGCCACTCGTAGATCTGGATCCGGAAGAACCACGCGACGATGGCGACGGCGAAGAAGGCCACAGCGACCTTGATGATCCTGGAGCGAAGCTCGTCCAGGTGTTCGATCAGGGACATCTGCGCCTCGTCGCGCGGGCGCGTGGGCATTCTGAGGCGTCCGGCCATCTCTAGCTTTTTAGACCCGTCAAGGAGTGCTTAGTGCTGGTTCTGCTCGGTCTTGCCGGCCTCGGCGGTGACATTGGGATCCGCGCTGACCTTGGGCTCGTCCTCCTTGCCAACGAGCTCCTCTTCCTTCTTCTCTTCGGACTTCTTCTCCTCGATCTCAGCCTCGCCGCGGGTGCCCCTCTTGAACTCCCGCACGCCGCTCCCGAGGCCCTTGGCAAGCTCGGGGATGCGCTTCGCCCCGAAGAGCAACAAAATTATCACGAGGGCTATGATTAGCTCTGTCCCCCCTAACGATCCTAGACCCGGCATCTCTCTCCTCCTTATGAAGCGGTTCTAAAAGTCTTACGACGCATTATACGCCCTCCGGGGGCAGCGCGGATCACTATTTGGGCGCAGCTTCCGCGTCGCCGGTGGTATCGCCGCCTTCAAGTAAGCTCGCTATGCGCTCCTTGACGGCTTCGGCCTCCTCGCCCTCGGGCTCCAGCTCCAGGTAGCCGTTCCAGTACTCGATCGCCTTGCCCTTCTCGCCGGCCTGATCGTAGGCCTGCCCCGCCAGAAGATACGGCTGGGGTTTGTTCTCCTGTAGCTCAGCGGCGGTGGCGTAGGCGTCCCCGGCTTGCTTGTACGCTGCCGTGCGCTCTTCCTCGTCCGTCAGCCCCTGCGCCTTCCCCTGATACGCCTGCCCGAGGTAGAGCGCGATGACCGGGTCGTCGGGGGCGGCCTGGCGGCCGTCCTCCAACATCTCGATCGCCTTGTCCGTCTGGCCGTTTTGGATGTAAAGACCGGCGAGACGCCTTATGAGCCTGAGATTCTCCGGGTCCTCTTCTAGCTCCTGCTCGGCCCGGGAGATTTGCTCCTGAGAATCGGGCGCCTCCGCCTGCTCCTCCTGCTCCTGTGAGCCGCCGAGCAATTCCAGGATGCTGATATCAGAGTTCGCGCCGATGCCAACTAAACCGAATGAGATCACGAAGACCACGGCGAGCGCCAACGCCCCCACACGCGTCCAAAAGTTGACCCTGCCGCGATTCATCATCTCGTGGAATCTCCCGCGCCTCTACTAACAGCAGCCCCGATTGTATACCAGCCAACCCCCGGCTACGCTCCCCCGGCGCCTCCCCCGTGCGGTAGAACACACGCCCTATGTAAGAAGAATTCGGAGGAAGGCGCGCCCCGCACCGCCCTCCCTCTGCCTACTAGAGCGTCGTGCAGTTCGATTAGGCTATATCGTTCCGACCACGGGCAGACTCCCTTGCTCCAGGCGAGTAGATGTCTATAGGTTCCTCCGTCAACTCGCCGGTGTGTGGCTGTTTAGAACAATGCTCTGAGAGCTAGCTCACGCCGCTTCCGCTCTTCTCGTAGATCTGTCCCCCGCCGACTACGGTCGCCACGACCCCGCCCCCCGCTGCCGCCTCCAGGACCTCCATCTCTGGGCTCACGCCGGTTCCTCCGGGTACCGCCTCGACCACCGTGAGATCCGCCCATTTCCCCGCTTCCAGGCTCCCTGCCTCCCTTTCTATACCCAGGGCGCGGGCGCCGCCCAGGGTGGCGAGCGCGAGACCGGTCTCCCCGCTCATACCGTGCAGCCTCGCCGCGAAGAGCGCCTCCTCGAAGAGGTTCATGCTGGGGCTGCTCCAGAGGCCATCCGTCCCCATCCCGACCCTTATGCCGCGCGCGAGCATCTCCGGTACCGGCGAGACGCCACACCCCAGGTACTCGTTGGAGCGGGGGCAGTGGGCGGCGGCAACGCCCGTCCGAACCAGCACCTGTATATCCTCCTCCGAGACGCCGGTGGCGAGGTGCGCGGCTATCGTTCCCGGCCAGAGAAGCTCTATGCTTTCGGCGTACCGAACAGGCGAGATTCCCTTGCCCTCCCAGTCCGCCTGCACCAGGCGGGCGAAGATGTCAGCTAAAAATCCGGTCCCCTCCGAGACGAACTCGTACTCCTCCGGGCTCTCGGAGAGATGAGTGGCGAGCAGTCCTCCCCTCTCCCGAACCCTTTGCGCCGCGAGCCGCGCCGACTCCGGATCCACCGTGTACGGCGCATGCACGCTCACCTCCACTCCTACCCGCGAGGGTAGCCCTTCCCGCAAGGAGCGCACCTTCTCTTCGATGAAGTCCACCGCCTCCTCCGGCGAGTCGAACTCGAACGGCAAGAACTCCGCGTAAACCCTCCCGGCGAGCCCGGACTCAGCGAGCTGGGGTAAACACTCCCCGTACAGCGAGGATTCGGCCATGAAAGTGGTACCGGCCTCTATAGCCTCCCGGGCGGAGTTCCTCGCGGCCTCGGGGGTCCAGGCCGCCTTCTCGGGGAGCCTGGAGATGAGCTCCGTCATCCACCGCGAGAACGAGCCGCCCTCCGGCTCGTCGCCCCTACGGAAACCAAGGTGAGCGTGAGCGTTTACCGCGCCGGGGATTATCGTGTGGCGGGGGAAAATGCGAACCTCGGCCCCAGGGTTGTCGCGCCTTAGTTTTTCGAGCGAACCGATAGCGGCTATGCGGCCGCTCCGGACGAGGAGGGCACCGTTTTTGATGAGTGACGCGGAGACGGGCAGGACGAAGGCAGCCGCAAAGATCACGGTCGGGGACGCCTCCTCCGCCAACTAGATGTCCTCGACCGAGATTCCTGGCTCCAGCACCCGGTCGTAGAGCGTGGCGCGCTTGGCAGGGCGGAAGCCGCTCCGCTCGATCACGCCGCGGAGATCCTCCTCGGTGGTCGCGTAGCTCGCACCCGCCTCCTTCACGACGTTCTCCTCGATCATGACCGACCCCATGTCGTTGCACCCGGCGTGCAGCGCGATGGAGGCCGTCTTCATCGGCTGCGTCACCCAGCTCGCCTGGATGTTCGCAACATTGTCCAGGATGATGCGGCTTATCGCGGTGGTCTTGAGATAGTCGAGCGAGGTAGCCTTCTCGAAGTCCGGGTGCTTCTTGAGGTAGGTCGTGTTGTCCGGCTGGAAGGTCCAGTCGATAAACGCCGTAAACCCGCCGGTCCTGGCCTGGAGAGCCCGGATCTGCAACAGGTGCTCGACCCGCTCCTCGTAGGACTCGTCGATCCCGAACATCATCGTGGCCGTGGACTTCATCCCTAAGGAGTGCCACGTCTCCATCACGTCGAGCCACGCGTTGGTCGAGTTCTTCGCCGGGGCGATACGCCCGCGCGTCTCGTCGGTGAGGATCTCCGCGCCGCCGCCCGGAATGCTCATAAGCCCGGCCTTCTTCAGTTCCTTGAGGGTGTCCTCCAGCGAGAGTCCGCTCTTGTCTACGAGGTGCCAGATCTCCGCCGGAGAGAGCGCGTGGACCTGTATCTCGGGGAACTCCTTGCGGATCGCCCGGAAGAGGTCGGTGGTGTACTCCATTCCGATATCCGGGTGCAAGCCCCCCTGCATCAGGATGCCGGTCCCGCCGAGATCTACGGTCTCCTGAATCTTCTGGAGGACCTGCTCGACGCTCAGGACGTAGCCGTCGCCGTTCTGCGCCTGGCGCTTCGTGCGATAGAACGCACAGAAGGAGCAGGCGACCCAGCAGACGTTCGTATAGTTGATGTTTCGGTCCACGATGTACGTGACGATGTCATTCGGGTGGAGCCGTTTGCGGATCGCATCGGCCTCCGAGGCGAGCTCCAGAAAGTTCTTCTCGAAGAGCTTCGCGAGTTCCTTCCTGGCCTCGCGATCCTCTAGGCTCGCATCCAAAATACCCTTCTCTAACAACGCACTCGTCATGCGCTCACCTTCCCGTAGACACCGGAGGCGAGAAGCCCTCCCTCCGCCAGATACCGTCTCAGACCCTCTCCCTCGCGCACCCCGACCCGATAACCGAGATGTTCCGCGAAGTACCTCCGCAAGTCCCCGTCCGTCGCCGGGGCCCCGCGCCGCCGCGCCCCGGCGACGATCACGTCCAGGTTACTCTCCGCCCACAGGACGGCCCGCGCCACCCGGTCGGCCCAGAACCCGTACAGCGCCGGGTCCCTCCGCGAAGCCCAAACCGCATAGACCATCGGCAGCCCCGTGAGCCGGCCCCACAACTCCCCGAGATCGTATGTCGTAACGCCGTCCATGCGCCGCACCTCGAGCGCCGTGTCCCCTATAAACAGCGCCGCGTCGTACCCGGCTAGAGCCTGCTCCGGGCGTGTGGAGACCACCTCGTAGGAGGGCGAGGCGCCGTAGACGCGGTTCAGCACGACCCGCGCGAGGACGTGGCTCGTCGCCGACTCGCTCGTGAGCGCGACCCGGCGCGCCTCCTTCAGCGGCACGCCCTCGCGGGTGGCGAGCAGCACGCTCATCACCGGGCCGTTCGAGGTTATGCCGTAGCCAGGCACCTTCCGCAGACGGTCGCGGTTGCGCGCCCAGCTCGCCGATGAGACCAGGCCCAACTCGACCTCGCCCGAGAGGAGCGCCGCATTGGTCTCCGCAGGCGTGCCGCCCACCAGCTCCACCCCTTCGAGGCCGCCGGTCTCTTCGAGGCCGAGCCTCAAGGGCAGGCAATTCAGGTAGTCTATAAAGCCGACGCGGAGCATCCTAGCGGATCACCCTTAGAGCTCCCGTATTACGTTGAATTCGGTGTCGCGTTCGAGTGGTATGCGGCTGGCCTCGCGGATCATGGTGGCGAACCGGCTCTTGGTCATCGCGCCCTCGACGTGCTTGCCCCCGGCGGCGTTGATGATCTCCTCGTCTATCATGATCGTGCCGTCCAGATCATCCGCCCCGAACGAGAGCGCTACCTGAGCGACCTCCGGCGTCTCAGTAACCCAGTACGCCATGATATGCGGAAAGTTGTCGAGCAGGAGCCGTCCGATGGCGATGTGCTTGAGGTCGTCGGCGCCTGTGGAGCGCGGCAGGTGCTTGAGCCGCGTGTTGTCCGGGTGGAACGCGAGCGGGATAAAGGTCCTGAAACCCCCGGTCCGATCCTGCAAACCCCGCAGCCTGAGCATGTGGTCCACCTTGCTCTCGGGCGTCTCGACGTGGCCATAGAGCATCGTGGCGTTTGTCTTCATGCCAAGGTTATGGGCCGCCTCGTGGACCTCCAGCCACCGCTCGCCGGTACACTTGGTCCGGCAGATAGTGCGGCGTATCTCCCAGTCAAAGATCTCCGCGCCGCCCCCCGGCAGGCTACCGAGCCCCGCCTCGCGCATCTCGTTCAACACCCACTCCGCGCTCTTCCCGGTCTGGTGCGTAAAGTGGTCTATCTCCACCGCCGTCCACGCCTTTATATGTATCTCCGGGTAGACGCGGTGCAGCTCCCGGACGATGTCCAGGTACACGTCGAAGCCCCACTCGGGATGGATGCCGCCGACGATGTGGAACTCAGCCACACCCGTCAGGTCCACCTTCTCCAGCTCGTGCAACGTCTTCTCCGCCGGCCACTCGTATCCTCGCTCGTCGCCCTTGCTAACGCGAAAGGCGCAGAACCGGCAGCGGTAGACGCAGATGTTCGTCGGGTAGAGCCGATACTTGTGCGAGAAGTAGGCCCTATCGCCGTGGCGGCCCTCACGCACGTAGTTGGCGAGGCGACCGATCTGCGTAAGGTCGTTCGACTCGAAGAGCCCCAGCCCATCCTCAAAGGAGAGCCGCTCGCCCGCATAGACTTTTTCCCGAATCTCCGAGAGATCCGCTGGCGCACCAATCTCAAGCATCCCTACCCACCACCTCGCTCGCTATCGCCTCCAAGATGGCCCGCTCCGCCCCTTCAGGCAACAAACCGAGCCCCTCTATCGCGGCCTCGACCTCTCCCAGCGCCCAGGCCTCCGTCTTCTCTATCGCCTCCGTCGCCAGAACCGCCTCGATCCCGGCTTCCAAGAGCTCCGGCCCCGGGTCCGGCGTCTCCAGGACACGCCGAATGACCGCCGCGTCCCCCTCCTTGATGGCGAAGATAACCGGCAGCGTCACGGTCCCCTCCGCGAGATCCGTCCCCACGCCCTTGCCCATGAGCCCCGGCTTGCCCACGAGATCCATCACGTCGTCGGACATCTGGAACGCGAGCCCCAACGCCTGCCCGTAGGTCGCCAGAGCATCTATCTGCTTGAGAGAGAGACCGCCTACGGTACCGCCCGCCACGCACGCGGCCCGGAAGAGGCCCGCGGTCTTCATGCGGATGTGCTCCATATACGCCTCGACCTCCACCGGTCCACGCGAGGAGCGGAACTGCTCCAGCTCACCCGCCGCCAGCCCCATCGCCGCCTCCGAGAAGGCGCGCACGAGCCTCGGGTCCCCGATCTCCGCCAGACCATGAAACGCCTCGGCGAAGAGGTAATCGCCGGTCGCCACCGCGGTCTCGCGCCCGTAGGCGGTCACGGCAGTAGGTCTCCCGCGCCTCGACTCCGCCTTGTCCACCACGTCGTCGTGTATGAGGGTCGCCGTGTGAAGTACCTCGATAGCTGTGGAGGCCGTAAGCAGTGCATCAGGGCCCGGCTCGCCTATCTGGGCGCCGAGGACCAGCAGGATCGGGCGAAGCCGCTTGCCCCCCGCCGTGAGCGCCTCCAGCGCCGGTGCCACGAGCTCCACAGGAGCCCGCCCGGCGACCTCGACGAGCGAGTCTTCGACCCGCGTCACGGCCTCTGATGCTCCCTCGGGTAGCGCAGCGCGTAGGTTTCTAGCGCTTTCAGCCAGGTCTCGTCCCGGCGTGGAGCGTGATGATTCCGCCAGATAACCCGCGCCATGTAACGTTTTGTAATCCATTACGCTCCATTATCTCAGCTAATTCACCGGGTGCTACGAACTCTTTCACCGACTCGGGCAGATACGAGTACGCCCAGGCGTCCCCTGAGACTATTGCGCCCAGGCGGGGCACCACCCTATCGAACCACAGGCGGTAAAAGGTAGCAGATAATCGTCCCTTTGGCCGCGCTATCTCCAGGCAAACCACCCTCCCCCCCGGCCTCACCACCCGCGCCATCTCCGAGAAGAGCGCGTCGAGGTCCGGGATGTTGCGCGCTCCGTAGGCTATCGTCGCCGCATCGAAGAACTTGTCCGGAACAACGCCCGTAAGGTCCGTCGCATCGCCGAGCCGGTACTCGACGTTCGAAGTCGGGCGAGCCTGCGCCGCCCGGAGCATCTCGCGGGAGAAGTCCATCCCCAGCACGTATCCTGTCGGCCCGGCCTTCTTCGCCAGGTCGCGCGTCAGGCTGCCCGTACCGCAGGCGAGGTCCAGGGCCCGGCCGCCTTCGCGCAGCCCGGTCGCCTCCACCGCCTTGTTGTTCCATACGCGATGCAGGCCAGCGGTCATGAGGGTATTGAGGAGCTCGTAGCGAGATGCGATCCGATCGAACATCTCCCGCACTAATCGCGCCCGTTCCTCCCCGGTCGGGAGCCGCCCCCTGTGTGTGTTCCCTCTATCCACGCCGCTTGTGCCCCCATCTCTCGACCAGTTCGTGGCTCGCGAGGCCCATCGCGTCCAGGGTCTTGCCGACGACGAAGTCTATAGCGTCGTCGAGCGTCTTCGGGTGGTTGTAGAAGCCGGGCGCCGCCGAGAGTACGAGGCCGCCGGCCTCGGTGATCGCCGCCATGTTCCTAAGGTGTACGAGGCTGTAAGGCATCTCACGCTCCAGGATCACGAGCCGTTTCCGTTCCTTCAAGGCCACGTCCGCGACCCGATGCAGCAGGTTAGCCCCGGTGCCGTTGGCGATGTTGCCTACGGTAGAGACGCTCGCCGGGACTATAGCCGTCGTGTCCGGCACGCTCGTCCCGCTCGCCGGGGGCGCGAAGAGGTCGTCCGGGGAATAGCGCTTCACGCCGTAGGTCCCGGCCAGCTTCTTCGTCGAGAGGCCGCCCATCTCGTAGGCGAGGACCTTCTCGCCCATCTCCGACGCACAAATCTCGACGAACACGTCGTTCTCGACGAGGGCTTCTATAAGGCGCACCGCATACGGTGCCCCGCTCGCCCCGGTGATGCCGACAAAGGCGCTCTGTAGGGCCATCAGGTCATAACCCGGTCGAGGAGCACGAAGACGAAGAAGATCACGCTGATAACCCCGTTCATCGTGAAGAAAGCCATGTTGAGCTTAGAGAGGTCCTCCTTCTTTATGAGCGACTGCTCATAGAACAACAGCCACGCCACCACCACGACCCCCAGGTAGTAGACGACCCCAAGCCCAGCCGCCACCCCGAACGCGACGAGGAGCGCCACGCTCAGCGTGTGCCACAGGCGCGAGACGACCAGCGCGGGGCCAACCCCGAACCGCGCGGGCAGGGAGTTGACCCGGTTCTCGAGGTCGAAGTCGCGGTCGAGGAGGGCGTAGATGATGTCGAAGCCACCGACCCAGAGCGCGGCCGCCGCCCAGATCAGGACCGGCGTCCACGAGACGTCGTTCGTCACCGCTACCCACGCCGCCGCCGGGGCGAGGCCGTTGGCTATCCCCAGCGCGAGGTGGCAGAGCCAGGTGAAGCGTTTGGTGTACGGGTAGACGACGAAGCCCAGGACGACGAGCGGCCAGAGCACGCGCGTGATCGGGGCGAGGAAGAACGTCGCAAGTATTAGCAACCCGATAGCCGCTGCGGTAAAGACCCACGCCTCCCTCACCCCTACGAGCCCTTTGGGGATGGCGCGGTCGGCGGTGCGGGGGTTGCGGGCGTCTATGCTCGCGTCGATGATACGGTTGAGGGTCATGCCGGCGGTGCGGGCGCCGACCATGGCGACCGTGATCCAGACCAGGTTCGAGAGGCTGAACGATACCGGCGCGGCGAGCATCCCGGCGTAGGCGAACGGCAGCGCGAAGACGGTATGCTCCCACTTAACCATCTCCAGGAGCACCCGTAGCCTGCCCATGTTGGGGCCGGAAGCGGAGCTTCTAGTCGAGGGGGATGCCATATCGCTCCCACTTCTCGTCGACGAGACTCTTTATCTCGTCGCTCATCTTGATCTTCTCAGGCCACTCGCGGGTGAAGCCCTCCTCAGGCCACTTCTTCGTCGCGTCCACGATCATCTTCGACCCGTAGGAGAAGGCGCGGCTGGAGTGGTCGAGCACGTCTATCGGTCCCGGCATCATCCTTATGTCCCGCTCGGGGTCTATGTTGTTTAACGTCACCCACCACGCCTCGCTTACGTCTTCTACGTTTACGTCCGAGTCGAGCACGACGATCATCTTCGAGAGGCTCATCAACCCCATCCCGAGCATCCCGGCCCCAACCTTGAAGGCGTGCCCGGGATACTGCTTGTCTATGGAGACGAAGACGAGGTTGTGAAAGATACCCTCCGGCGGCAGGTGGTAGTTGACGATCTCCGGCATCGTGAGGCGCGCGAGTGGCAAGAAGATGCGCTCCGTAGCGTACCCGAGCCAGGCATCCTCCATCGGCGGACGGCCGACGATGGTCGAAGGGTAGATCGCGTTGCGGCGCATGGTCACAGCCGTGACGTGCATAGCCGGGTAGTAGTCGGCGAGCGAGTAGAAGCCCGTGTGGTCGCCGAACGGTCCCTCCAGCGTCAGCGGCTCCTCCGGGTCGGCGTAGCCTTCTATGACGATCTCCGCCTCCGCCGGGACCTCCAGATCGTTCGTCAGACACTTCACAAGCTTTACGGGCTCCTTGCGCAGGAAGCCGGCGAAGACGAACTCGCTGATACCTGGCGGGAGCGGTGCCGAGGCCGAGTAGATGGTCGCCGGGTCGCCGCCCAGCGTCACCGCCACGGGTAGCTTTCGGCCCATCCTCTTTGCCTTCTCGAAGTGGGCCGCGCCAGTCTTGTGGCGCTGCCAGTGCAGGCCGGCGGTCTTTTTGTCGAAGCGCTGGACACGGTACATACCGGCGTTCTTCTCACCGTTCTCGGGGTCCTGGGTGTGGACCATCGTGAGGGTCACGAAGGGTCCGCCGTCCTCTGGCCAGCAGGTCTGGACGGGGAGACGTTCGAGGTCTATCTCATCGCCGCGGTAGACAACCTCCTGGCACGGAGCGCCCCGGGAGATCGTGCGAGGCGGGAACTTGGAGACCTCGTAGAGGCGTGGCAGGAGTTGAAGCTTCGCCATGAGGCCCTTGCCGGGGCCTTTGGTGAGCCCGAGGAGCTCCTCTATGCGCCCTCCGATCTCGTTCAGGTCTTCGACACCTAGCGCGTTCGCCATCCGCTTCTTGGAGCCGAAGGCGTTTATGAGGAGGGGATGGTCGCTACCTTTTACGTTGTGGAAGAGGAGGGCGGGGCCAGTCCTCTTCATAACGCGGTCGGCGATCTCGGTGATCTCGAACTTCGCGCTCACCGGCTCGTGCACGTCCACGAGCTCGCCGGTCTTCCGCAGGTCGCTCACGAACTCTTGCAGGTTATTGGGCCCCATCCGTCACCTCCACTATCGCGTCCTTTATGCGCTCCTTCGAGCGCTCCTCGCCCTCACCGGAGATTATGCCGAGGAGCTGGGCGAGGTGCGGCGTCCACAGCGAGATAGAGACCACACTTCCACGCGAGATCTCACCCGCCCCGTCCCGGATCATACGGCTCGCCACCCCAACGAAGCGCGGCTCGTCCAGCCTGGCGATCGTCTCGACCGCCAGCGCATAAGCGTGGTCCCCGACGAGTATCGCGTCATCGCTCGCCGCCCCGCTCGCGTAGTGCGCCCCGAACCCCTCCTGCAGATACCCCAGGGCCTCCGCGACGACCGCGCCCCGGTAGTCTCGCCTCGCCGCGTCCGGCAGACCTTCGGCGGCGCGCAGAAAAATCTCCCTTAGCGAGATCTCCGGTGTCCGGCGCTTGGTCTCCACCATCAGCCCAGCCCCGCGCCCGCAGGTGTCCTGGCGAACCACTCGCGGGCCGCCTCGAAGGTCTTGTTCAGGTCCTCCTCGGAGTGTACGGAAGAGATAAATCCAGCCTCGTACTGGCTGGGGGCGAGGTAGATGCCGCGCCCGAGCATGTGCCAGAAGAAGTCTTTGAACGCCTTCGTATCCGAGCGAGCAGCCGAGCCGAAGTCAGTCACCGGCCCCTCCGTGAAGAAGATGCTCACCATCGAACCGACTTGGTTTATAGTAAAGGGAACCCCTCCCTCGCTCGCGGCCTCGGCCATGCCCCACCGCCAGCGTTCCCCAAGCTCTTCGAGCCCCTCGTAGAAGCCCGGCTCGCCGGTGGCCCGCAGAGTGGCGAGACCGGCGGCCATCGCGAGCGGGTTGCCAGAGAGAGTCCCGGCCTGGTAGATGGGGCCGGAGGGGGCGACCTGGTCCATGATCTCACGTCTCCCACCAAACGCCCCGACGGGTAGACCCCCGCCAATGATCTTGCCGAGACACGTCATGTCCGGGACGACCCCGTACCGCTCCTGCGCCCCGCCCCGGGCGAGCCTGAACCCGGTCATCACCTCGTCGAAGATAAGGATCGTTCCGTACTGTTGCGTGATCTCCCTTAGCCCCTCCAGGTAGCCCTCCACAGGCGGCACACACCCCATATTCCCGCACACGGGCTCCAGGATAACGGCGGCGAACTCCTCGCCTCGCTCCTCGAAGAGCGCCCGCACCGCTTCAAGGTCGTTGTACGGCAGAACCGCGGTGTCTTTCGCGGCTCCCTTAGTGACACCGGGGCTGTCGGGGAGACCGAGCGTAGCGACGCCCGAGCCGGCCGAGACAAGCAGGGCGTCGCCATGGCCGTGGTAGTTGCCGTCAAACTTCAAGATGGCCTCGCGGCCGTTGAACCCGCGCGCGACCCGGATAGCGCCCATCGTGGCCTCGGTGCCGGAGTTGGTCATCCTGACCATCTCCATCGAGGGGACGACCTCGCAGACCAGTTCCGCCATCTCGACCTCGAGCTCCGTCGGCGCCCCGAAGGTGGTCCCGCTCCGGGCCATATCCTCCAACGCCGCCACCACGTCCGGGTGGGCATGGCCGAGGACAAGCGGACCATAGCTCATTACGTAGTCCACGTAGGAGTTGCCGTCCACGTCGAAGATGCGAGACCCCTCGCCGCGCTGCATGAACAGCGGATCCCCGCCTACGGAGCGGAACGCCCGGACGGGGCTGTTCACGCCTCCGGGCAGCCGCTTGACGGCCCGCTGCATGAGTCGGGCGGAGCGGTCCATAGACAGCGCTTCCCTTGCGTTCGTATTCTCGTTGCTGCCTTGCAACCGAGCGTATCCCCTTCCGAATACCAACACTCACTTTATAGACCAGATCATCGATCAGGGCGGTGATACCGCTTACCCAACCTGTTCACTCTCGGCTACCAGGTTGGCTAGCCCACCGAACAGTTTACAGAACCCTGCATGGAAAACTCCGGCTGTCGCGGATCGGTCGTCTCGCACGGAGATCGACACATGCCCAAAGAGAACTTGGGCTGCCAAGAAGCCAGAAACACCGTCAGTTACGCGTAGGAGCGGTTATCCAAGCCAGCGGGCGGCGTCGAGGGCATGGTAGGTGATGATGATCTCCGCCCCTGCCCGCTTTATCCCGGTGAGCGTCTCCAAAACGGCCCTCTCCTCATCGAGCCAGCCGTTCTGCACGGCGGCCTTGAGCATCGAGTACTCGCCGCTCACGTTGTAGGCGGCGACGGGGAGGTTGGTGGCGTCGCGCACCCTCCGCACGACGTCGAGATACGGGAGCGCGGGCTTGACCATGACGATATCCGCACCCTCCTCTACGTCCAGGGCGACCTCGCGCAACGCCTCGCGGGCGTTCGCGGGGTCCATCTGATAGCCACGACGGTCGCCGAACTGCGGGGCGCTGTCGGCGGCCTCGCGGAACGGGCCGTAGAAGGCCGAGGCGTACTTCGCGGAGTAAGCCATGATCGGGGTCTCCAGGAAGCCCTCGCGGTCTAGCTCGCTCCGCAAAGCCGCGACCCGCCCGTCCATCATGTCCGACGGCGCCACGATATCCGCTCCGGCCTCGGCCTGGCTCGCGGCCGTCTGCGCCAAAAGCTCCAGGCTCGCGTCGTTCAGGACCACGCCGCGCTCCTTGTCCACGATCCCGCAGTGTCCGTGGCTCGTGTACTCACACAGGCACACGTCCGCGACCACCAATAGCTCCGGCACAGCATCTTTTATGGCGAGGGTGGCCAGTTGCACCACGCCCTCCGGGTCATAAGCCCCGCTCGCCGCCTCATCCTTCTCGTCAGGGATGCCGAAGATCAGGACGCCCGGGAGGCCGAGATCGTTGGCCTTCTTCGCCTCCTGGACGGCGTGGTTTATGGAGAGCTGGAAGATGCCGGGCATCGAGGCTATGGGGTTCTTTACGTCCTCGCCGGCCGCCACGAAGATGGGGTAGATGAAGTCGTTCGGGGAGAGCTCCGTCTCGCGCACGATGCCGCGCAGCCCGGCCGTGCCGCGCGTACGCCGGAGCCTCTGTGTTGGAAATGTCATTGCGTTACCCGCCTTTCTTGGCCGCGTCACCAGCGTTAAAGAGGTTCGCCACCGCGTCTACCAGTCCGGGTATAGTGTACTCGGCGGCCTCGACGTCGACCCGTAGACCGTATCCGCGAGCGGTGTTTGCCGTGATCGGGCCTATACACGCCACCTTGGCCTCTGAGAGGAGCTTGTCTGCTCCCCCATCGAAGGCCCGGACGAAGTTCTCGACCGTCGAGCTCGCGGTGAAGGTTACGCAGTCCACCTCGCCGTTCTCCAAAAGCTCTCTCAGCCTCTCCCTGCCCTCGTTCGACGGGACGGACTCGTAGGCCGGCGGGACAACCACTTCGGCGCCGGCCTCGCGCAGCTTCTCCGGCAGTATCTCGCGGGCGACCTTTGCGCGCGGGATCAGGACCCTCTTCCCTGCGAGAGAGTCTCCTTGCAGAACCTCGATCAGGGCCTCCGCCCGGTACTCCTCGGGCATCATGTCCACCCGGAGCCCCGCCGCCTCTACCCTCTCGGCCGTCGCAGGACCTATCGCCGCCACCCTCGCCCCCCGCGGCACCGCCCGCAGGTCGAGACCATGATGCCCGAGTCGCTCCACGAACGCCTCCACGCCGTTCACGCTCGTGAAGACGAGCCAGTCGAACGAGTCGAGGTCGCGTATGGCCCCGTCCAGCGACTCGAAGTCTCCGGGCGTTTTTATCTCTATCGTCGGGAACTCCAGGACCTCGGCCCCTAAAGACTCCAGCTCCCGACCAAGTTCGCCGGCCTGGGCGCGCGCCCTCGTGACCACGACGCGCCGCCCGAAGAGCGGCCTCCTCTCGAACCAGTCGAGCCCGTCCTCGCGCAGTGCCACAACATCTCCGACCACCGTGATCGCCGGAGGCTTCAACCCCGCCTCCGTGACCCTCCCGGCGATGCTCTCCAGCGTGCCGGTGACGATCCTCTGGTCGGCGCGGGTACCCCAGCGGATGCAGGCGACCGGAGTCTCGGGGTCGCGCCCTCCGGCGATCAGCTCAGTGGAGATCTCCGCGAGCCTCCCGAGGCCCATGTACAGTACGAGCGTCTCCGCCGCGTTCGCGAGTCGTCCCCAGTCCACGTCCGACTCACCCTTCGTCGGGTCCTCGTGGCCGGTGATGAAGGCGACGCTCGTTGAGATGCCACGATGCGTAACCGGGATGCCGGCATAGGCGGGTGCCGCTATACCGCTCGTTACGCCGGGGACGACCTCGAAGGGTATCCCGGCCTCGGCAAGGTCGAGCGCCTCCTCGCCGCCGCGACCGAAGACGTAGGGATCGCCGCCCTTCAGGCGCACGACCGTCTTTCCCTCGCGGCCGAGCCGGACGAGGAGTGTGTTGATCTGCTCCTGCGACATAGAGTGCTGGCCCGGCTGCTTGCCGACGTAGTGGAGCTCCGCGCCGGGCTTCGCATGGGCGAGCAGGGCCTCCGGCGCGAGCCGGTCGTAGACGACCGCGCCCGCGCGCCTCATACACTCGACTCCTTTTACAGTAAAGAGGCCGGGGTCACCAGGGCCGCTTCCTACCAGGTAGATCAGGATCGCACCTCCCGTATCTCCGCGAGCACTACCCCTGCGCCCTGCTCCAGCAGGTTCCGCGCCAGCCTCCCGCCGACCTCCTCTGGCTCCTCGCCCATCGCCTCACCCCGGTAGAGCAACGCCCCGTCCGGCGATGCAACGACCCCCTGCAACCAAACTCCCGACCCGTCCACCCTCCTCCCGAGCGCCCCAACCGGGACCCGGCAGCCGCCTTCGAGTGCGTTGAGCATTGCCCGCTCGGCCCGAACCACCTTCTCCGTCGACTCGTCGTTCAGCGCCTTGCTGATAGCGCTCCGTAGAGAGTGGTCCACCAACGTCGCCACGGCCAACGCACCCTGGCTAACCGCGGGGAGCATGATCTCCGGCGGTATCACGATATGCGGCACGTCGAGTCCGAGCCGTTCCAGTCCGGCCCGGGCGAGGACGAGCGCGTCGGCGGCCCCCTCACGCACCTTGCGGATGCGGGTGTCCACGTTACCCCGGATCTCCACGATCCGGAGGTCCGGACGGCGATGTAGGAGTTGCGCGCGGCGCCTCAGGCTGGAGGTAGCCACGACGGCCCCCTCCTGCAGACCATCTACGTCGTAACCTTCGCCGGAGACGAGGACGTCGGAAGGATCGTGGCGTTTGGTGAAGGCCGCGAGCACTATCCCCCGCGGAACTTCGGTCGGCACGTCCTTTGCGGAGTGTACGGCGAGGTCTATTTCGCCCCGTAGCAACGCCTCATCGAGCTGACGGGTAAAGACGTCGCGCTGGTCTATGACGGAGAGCGGCAGGTCCGGGTGATGCTCGCTGGTAGTCTTGATGACCCTGACCTCTACCTTCAGGCCCGACGCCCGCAGTCTCTCCGCGCATGCGTTGGCCTGCACGAGGGCGAGCTTCGAGCCGCGCGTCCCCAGAACCACGGGGGGCCTCGGTCTCATGTCGAAGTAGAGCGGTCTTCGGAGCGGTGCAGCTCCAGGGAGCCCGAGAGAGCCAGGATATGGCGCCGAATCTCCGCACTCTCCAGAGGAGCGCCCGCCTCGGCTAAGGCTTTTATCTCCTGAATCGGGCCGTGCAGGAGCTTGTTGACGAGCGTGTGGCTCATGCGCTCTACGACCCCGGCCTCCTCAGGAGAGAGGTCGAGGCCCTTGAGGGCGCGCGCGAGCTCGTGGCGCCGTATCTTCTCGGCCCCGTCGCGGAGCTCCTTTATGAGCGGCACGACGTGCAGCGTCGAGAGCCAGCTCATGTACTCGATCACCGCCGGCCCGATCATTGCCTCCCCAGCCTCTGCCGCCGCACTCCTGCCGTACGAGTTGTGGTCTACGACGGCCTGCAAATCGTCTACGTCGTAGACGTAGGCCCGATCGAGGTTCTGCACCACCGGGTCCACGTCGCGCGGGACCGCGATGTCTATAAAGAACAACGGCTCCTCCCGCCGCGCGAGCGCTCCCGCAACCGCCTCACTCCCGACGACCCAATCCCCGGCCCCGGTCGAGCTAACCACCACGTCGGCCTTCGGGAGCTCCCCGGTCAGAGCGGCGAAGCCCACCGCGGTTCCCCCCATTCTCCTTGCGAGTTCCTCGGCTCGCCCGGCGGTGCGGTTGGCGATCCGGATCTCCTCGATCCCTTGGTCCTTGAGGTGCTTGACGACAAGTTCGCTCATCTCGCCCGCCCCGAGTACCAGCGCGCGCCTGCCTTCGAGCGTACCGAATACCTCCTCGGCCAGCTTCACCGCCACGCGCGGCACGGAGAGGGAGCTGTCACCGATGCCCGTCTCCGAACGTATCTGCTTGCCGACACGCAGAGAGGTGTGGAAGAGGCGGTTCAGGATCGGACCGGCGCACGACTCCTCAGTCGCCGCCCGGTACGCCTCGCGGACCTGCCCCAGGATCTGTCCTTCTCCGACTACCATCGAGTCCAGCGAAGAGGCGACCCGGTAAAGGTGCCGCACGGCCTCGTCGTCGGTGAGCCAGTAAGAGTGTTGCTCCAGGAAGTCGCGCTCGAGGTCTTTCTCGTCGGCCATGAAGTCGAAGAGCCGCGTCTTCGCACCCTCGTCCTCGACGACGGCGTAGAGCTCGGTCCGGTTGCAGGTGGAGACGAGGACCGCCTCGGCCACCGCCCCTTCCTCCTTCAAGCGGCGCAGAAAAGAGCGAGCCGCGCACGGCGAGAAGGCGACCTTCTCGCGCACCTCTATGGGCGCCGAGCGGTGGTTCATCCCCGCAACCGCGATAAGCACTGCTCGACCACCTCCTCTAGCTCCTCTTCGGCCCTGTGTCCTTCTCTACGGGCCCTGACCAACTCCTCTATGATGCCCGCCCACTCGGGGCTAAAGGCCTCCTCGAGCTCGCGCCGTATCCTGCGCGCCAGCGTCGGCGACGCCCCGCCGGTCGAGACCGCTACTTGCAACCGTCCACGCCTCAGGGTCGAGGGCAAGGCGAAGTCCCCCTCGGCCGGCCTGTCCGCGACGTTCACCGGCACGCCTCTCTCGCGGCCCTCCCGCGCCACCTCCGCGTTCACCTCCCGGCGGTCCGTCGCCGCGAACGCGAGAGAGGCCCCTTCGAGGTCGCCCTCTCTGTATGGCCTCTTATACACCTCGGCGGCCATGCTCTCAAGCTCCGGCTCGACCTCGGGTGAGACCACCACTACCTCGGCCCTCGCCTGCAAGAGCTTTCTCGCCTTCCTGTTAGCGACCCCCCCGCCCCCAACGACTACGCAACGTTTGCCGTCAAGGTCGAGGAATACAGGGTAAAGAACGGCACCCTCGATCTCTGTCTCCTAAAGGCTCCGCAACCCAGAGCACGAGTTTAGTATAGCCGCCATACGAGTAGCATTCATCGACAAAGTGTTGCATAGGCTATCGTTGCGCGCCGTGCATCCCTTCACGAGGGGGCCTCTTCTTTGGTCTTTTCGAGGAGCTTGACCTCCGAGATCGCCATCCCCTTATCCACCGCCTTGCACATATCGTAGATCGTCAGGGCCGCGACGCTCACCGCGGTGAGGGCCTCCATCTCCACCCCGGTGCGGTCGCTCGCGCGGGCGGTAGCGATGATCCCTACCCCTGTATCTCCCACCTCGAACTCCAGGTCTATCGAGGTAAGGTTCAGGCCGTGGCAGAGCGGGATCAGGTCCGGAGTTCGCTTGGCGGCCATGACCCCTGCTATCTTCGCCGTGTTGAGCGCGTCCCCTTTGGGGAGCGCCTTCTCCCGCAGAAGCTCAACCGTCTCGGAAGACATCTCCACTCGCCCCTCGGCGGTAGCGGTCCGCCGGATGACGGCCTTCTCACCCACGTCCACCATCCGGGCCGCACCCTCCTCATCTAAGTGTGAAAACTGCGTCATACGAACCTCCGGTTTGTAGTTGTCAGTTTGCTTCAGGCGCCACTCACGCTCGCTCGCCACAGCCGCGGTCCGGGCTCCCTCGGAGCCTCCACACTATCTACGCCGCCCGGTAACGCGTCCGTATGTCATTCCCTAGACCGACCTCGTCTTCAACTGACAACTATCACAGCGGAATGCGGGGGAATCGAACCGCCACAGACGCATCGCGCCCGCAAACCGGTTTTGAAGACCGGCCGGGCCACCAGGCCCACGCATTCCAGGGGTACGCAAGGATTTTAATACACCGTTCACCTGTAGCGACGGGTGAGGATACGGGCGTCGCCTACCCTCCGGGTGACGCCCGCCGTGTCGGCGTACTCCAGCCAGGTCTGGGCGTACTTGCGGCTCGTGCCCATGCGGTCGCGGAAGCCGGCAAGCGAGATCTCC
>JADDPM010000160.1 GCA_016781885.1 Rubrobacter sp. | reverse complement strand
ATAGAGGTTCTGCTTTTCGCCTTGTTGGGGGTCGCATGGAACCTTATGAGCGGCTTTTCGGGGCAGTTCAGCTTCGGGCACGCCGCGTTCTTTGGCCTCGGGGCTTATAGTACCGCTTTTTTAGTGATCAATTACGAACTATCCCCGTGGATAGCGATGTTTGTGGGGGCGCTGCTGGCTGCCGCCCTTGGGGCGCTCATCGGGTACCTCTCATTTCGCTACAGGGTCAAGGGGGTATACTTTGCGCTGACCACGCTGGCCTTCGCGGAGATGCTGCGACTCATCTCCAGGAGTCTGGAACTTGTCAATGGTCCTAGGGGAATGGAGATCCCCTTCCTGCCTGGAGCGTCGTGGTGGATGATGCAGTTTCCGCTAGGATCGCCGCTCTACTACTACCTGGGGCTGTTCCTTCTCGCCGCCGCGATCATCGTAACGATCCTTCTAATCAAGAGCCGCACCGGCTTGTTCGTCTTGGCCCTTCGCGAGAACGAGGACGCGGCACAGGCCCTGGGCATCAATCCCCTGAGCTTCAGGCTCCTCACGATAGCGGTGAGCGCTGCGCTCACCGCGGTCGGGGGGATGTTCTACGTCCAGTACTACTTCTTCATAGACCCTAACCTGGCGTTCAGCGCGGCGCTGTCGGTGGCTATACTGCTGCCGGCCATAGTCGGGGGTATGGGAACTATATGGGGACCGGTGTTGGGCTCGGCTGTGGTGGTCGCCATAGGAGAGGTGGCCGACTCTGTCATCCGGAGGCCGCCACCGTTCCTCGGCTTCATCCAAGGCAGCGCGGGGCTCGACCTGATCATCTACGGCATCGTCCTGGTCGTCATCATTCTGTTTTTGCCGAAGGGCATACTCGGGTCTCTGACGGAGACCGTGCAGGAACGCTTACGCACCCGTAGAAGAGGAGCAGAAGGTTGACTCTGCTAGACGTTCAAGGCGTAAGCAAGTCGTTCGCCGGGCTTCGGGCCTTGCACGATGTCTCCCTCGCGGTCGAGGCCGGAAGGACGGTGGGGTTGATCGGTCCGAACGGAGCCGGGAAGACCACTCTCTTCAATGTCATATCCGGGGCGTTTCCTCCCGACGAGGGCAGAGTCTTGCTCGACGGAGAGGACGTGACGGGGTTGCCCATGCACCGCATCGCGCGACGGGGCGTGAGCCGGACCTTCCAGATAATGAAGCCGTTCGCCGCGCTCTCTGTACTGGACAACGTCACCGTAGCCGCCTTCCAGAGGCATCGCGGCAGGGCACACGCGCGCTCGGCGGCGGAGAAGGTCATCGAGAGAATCGGGCTGAAAAACTGGGCCGAGCGGCCCGCGTCGGTGCTCTCTACAGCGGGGCGCAAGCGGCTCGAACTCGCGCGGGCGCTCGCACTCGAGCCGTCGCTGCTGCTGCTCGACGAGGTGCTCGCAGGCTTGGTACCGTCGGAGCGAGAGAAACTCATGGATCTGCTCGAAGAGATCCGGGAAGAGACCGGTGTGGCGATGCTCTTAGTCGAGCACGTCATGGCGGCGGTGATGAAACTCTCGCACCATATTTTCGTCCTACACCACGGAGAAGTTTTAGCGAGCGGGACTCCGCAGGAGATCACCAATAATCCCCAAGTGATAGACGCCTACCTCGGAGAGGAGCATGCGGATGCTGACTCTTAAGGGCATCTCAGCGGGGTACGGCGAACTCACAGTCCTGAACGACGTCTCGCTGCGAGTAGACCCGGGCGAGATAGTCACCCTCCTCGGGGCCAACGGCGCCGGCAAAACCACGACGCTACGCACGATATCTGGCTTTCTTCATCCGGCATCCGGCACTATCGAGTTCGAGAGAACCTCGCTCGTCGGACGCGGTCCCCACCAGATAGTGCGGGATGGGCTGGTGCAGGTTCCCGAGGGACGGGACCTCTTCGGATCCTTGACGGTTCTCGAGAACCTCCGCATGGGCGGATATACACGCAGCTCCGGGGAGCTAAAGTCCGCCTTCGAGGAGGTCTACGATCTCTTCCCCATACTCAAGGAGCGCGGCAAACAGGTGGCTGCGACCATGAGCGGTGGTCAACAGCAGATGGTCGCTATAGGCCGGGCCTTAATGGCCGACCCTAAGTTACTCATGCTCGACGAGCCCTCGCTGGGGCTCGATCCCAAGACCACTTCCACGGTCTTCTCCGTCGTGGAGCGGATCCGCGAGCGCGGGATATCGGTGCTTATTGTGGAGCAGAACGCGGTTCAGACGCTCAAACTCGCGGACCGCGGTTACGTGCTGGAGAGCGGCGAAGTCGCCGTGGAAGGGACCGGTAGTGAGTTGCTCGAGGATACCAGGGTGAAGAACGCCTACCTAGGGCTTTAGAAAGACAAAAGAGGGAGGAGAACGATGGCGAGATTCGACACCGTAGTCCTTAACGGGCAGGCCGTGCTGCCGGGGCATGGCCTTACGCGCGCGGATGTAGCCATAAAGGATGGCCGGATAGCCATGGTTGGCTCGGACATACCCTCGCAGGACGCAGACGAAGTGATAAACGCCTCCGGGAGGCTGGTGCTTCCGGGCGCCGTGGACGCCCACTTTCACCTGGGCATCTACCGCGACATAACGGAGGACACGAAGAGCGAGACGATCTCCTCGCTCGCCGGCGGGGTCACGAGCATCATCAGCTACTTCAGGACCGGCAGCCACTACCTAGACAAGAGCGGCCCCTACCGGGAGATCTTCCCCGAGGTGCTCGCGGCGACGGAGGGACACTCGCGGGTGGACTACGGTTACCACCTAGCCCCGATGATGCGCTCTCAGATAGGGGAGATTGGGGATCTGGTAGGGGCCGAGGGTGTCGCCTCGTTCAAGTACTACATGTTCTACAAGGGCCTCGACCTCTCCGGAGCTTCGAGCGATGCCCGAGGTTACACCATGAGCGACAGTTACGACCTTGGCCACCTGTTCGAGATCATGGAGAAGGTGGCCGAGGTGCAGGCCTCTCGCGGGGACGACTCGCGGGTCTCGCTCTCAATCCACTGCGAGCAGCCCGAGCTGATCCGCATCTTCACAGAGCGCGTCAAGGAGGCCGGCGTCCTCAAAGGGCTCCAGGCCTACAGCGCCTCCCGACCGACCCTTACGGAGCACCTCTCCATAGCGGAGGTGGGCGTTCTAGCCGGGCACACACGTTGCCCGATCAACTTCCTGCACCTCTCCAGCGGCGAGGCACTGGACGCGGCCCTGGAAGTGAAGCGCCAACACCCCGAGCTCGACGCTCGCCTAGAGACGACGTTACATCACTTGGCGCTCAGCAACGAGAGCTACAACGACCAGCGGGGGAAGGTAAACCCGCCGATCCGCGCCTCCGAGGACATCGAGGCGCTGTGGCGGGGCGTGAAGAGCGGCGGCATAGACTGGGTCTGCTCCGACCACGCCTGCTGCTCGGAGACGCACAAAGAGGGCGAGTTGTGGTCGGCCCTGCCCGGCTTCGGCGGGACGGCCCTGATCTATCCTTTCATGCTCACGGAGGGCCTCCGGCGCAGCCTCTCCCCAGAGAGAGTAGTCAACCTCGTGGCGACCAACCCGGCGAGAGCCTACGGTCTCTCTCCGCGCAAGGGCGCGATCATCATTGGGGCCGACGCCGACCTAGCCATCGTCGATATGGACGGTACGCACCCCGTAACCACCGAGCGTCTCCTGTCGGCCCAGGAATACACTCCCTTTGAAGGCATGGAGCTCACCGGATGGCCAGTGCGTACGCTGCTCCGGGGCTCCACGGTCTTTGTCGACGGAGAGGTGGTGGGTGAGCCGACGGGCGCCTACCTCAAGCGCCCGCTGTCTACGACAGAGGCTCGCTCGGGTGTCTAGCCGGAAGGTAGCGGTGACCAGCGGTTCTATGACCGGGTACGGTAGAGAGACGCGCACGGGCGAGGCGCTCGCCGAACTTGGGCGGTTCGTTGCCTCCTTCAGATGGGAGGACGCGGACGAGGGGCTACGCGAGCAGCTCTACAAGACCCTGCTCGATACAACGGGGGTGATGATCGCCGGGGCTCGCACGGGCGAGGTGCGGGCGCTGGTCGAGGCGTGGGACCCAGACGCAGGTCCCGCGCGCCTCTTTGGCGGCGGGAAGACGACGGTCGATGCCGCGGCGTACCTCAACGCGATCTCCGCGGTGGCCCTCGAGCTCGACGAGGGGAACAAGTACGCTAGGGGGCACCCGGCGAGCCACGCCTTCCCAGCGGCGCTCGCCGTGGCCCAGGCTAGGCAGGCGAGCGGGTCCGAGCTCGCCGCCGCCCTCGTGGTTTGTCACGAGCTGGCGAGCCGGTTCGGGCGGGCGACCCGGCTGCACGCCGGCGTGCACCCTCACGGCAACTGGGGCGTCGTCGGCGCC
>JADDPM010000329.1 GCA_016781885.1 Rubrobacter sp. | reverse complement strand
ATCCACAGGTCATCCCCCCAGTTTTCAACCTAGGTGGGTTCGGCCCTCCACGCGGTCTTACCCGCGCTTCAGCCTGCCCATGGATAGATCACACCGCTTCGGGTCTAGGACCAGCAACTCGACGCCCTATTCAGACTCGCTTTCGCTACGGCTACCCGTCAACCGGTTAACCTTGCTACTGATCGCTAACTCGCCGGCTCATTCTTCAAAAGGCACGCTGTCACCCGTACAAGACGGGCTCCAACTGTTTGTAGGCACGCGGTTTCAGGTACTATTTCACTCCCCTCCCGGGGTACTTTTCACCATTCCCTCACGGTACTATCCGCTATCGGTCGCTGGAGAGTGTTTAGCCTTATGGGGTGGTCCCCACAGATTCGTACGGGATTTCACGGGGCCCGCACTACTCGGGAGCACCAGCAGGAGGCTCGTCGGATTTCGTCTACGGGACTGTTACCCGCTGTGGTCGGCCTTTCCATGCCGGTTCGACTATCCGCGAGCTTTGTAACTCCTTGGAAAAGCGGCAGCTTTTCCGGCTGGGTCCCACGACCCCCACATGGCAACGCCTGCCGGCTGTTCCACCACATGGGTTTAGGCTCTACCCCGTTCGCTCGCCACTACTAGGGGCATCACTGTTGTTTTCTCTTCCTCCGGTTACTTAGATGTTTCAGTTCACCGGGTTCCCTCTACCCGTCCTATGTGTTCGGACGGGAGTCATACGGCATGACCCGTATGAGGTTTTCCTATTCGGAGATCCTCGGATCGGCGCTTGCTTGGCAGCTCCCCGAGGCTTATCGCAGCCTGCAACGTCCTTCTTCGGCTTCCAGCGCCAAGGCATCCACCGGGTGCCCTTTGCAACTTGCCGAGACGATGCTCGCGCTCGCTATGGAATTCTCAAGGGTCGACATGGATCCGATCCGGCGCCTGCACGGACCTCCACGAGGGAGGCCGTCCGGTTCGCCACGGATCCGAGCCCTGCTTACAGGCCCAGAAGGCGCAATACCGCAGCCTTCAAAGCTGCACAGTGTGCCCATACGCAAGGCACCGCTGGGTCCCGGCCGGTCATAACTGCTCCTGAAAGGAGCGGTCCCCCCGGCGGGGTCAGGGTGCCAAGGAATGAATAGTCAGTGATCCACGGAGCTGGACGATCTCGATCCGTGCGGGTCGCACGAAATGGATGCGCCTGCTGCTCCTTAGAAAGGAGGTGATCCAGCCGCACCTT
>JADDPM010000328.1 GCA_016781885.1 Rubrobacter sp. | reverse complement strand
GGAGGCCATCTCGGCTCGCGGGCCGAACAGGTTGGCTTCTTCCTCGCGGAGTGGCAGCCCGAGGAGCGGACCTTCGCCCTTCGCGATTGGTGGGCTGTCCTGCCGCAGGGGCTTGAACACCAGAGCGACTTCCACGTGTCGCTGACGGACGAGATGCGGGCCGAGGCGATCAAGTGGGCTTGGGACAGCGGGGGCTGCCTCGTCGAGGCCCACTCGCACGGCAAGCGGGGATCGGCGAAGTTCTCCCCGAGTGATCTCTGGGGCTTCGAAGAGTGGGTACCACATCTATGGTGGCGGCTCCGCGGCCGGCCCTACGCGGCGCTCGTCACAGCCGGCGATACGTTCGACGCTGTCGCCTGGATTGAAGATCCAAACTCCGTTGAGCAGATCGAGTCGCTCGACATCGAGGGCAGCGACACGATATTCGCGACCGGACGCACCTTACGCGAAGGCGTCGAACGCGATGGGTTCGACGCCGATCCCGAAGGAGCCGAGTATGAAGTTTGATGAGGAGCGCTACAGTCGCAACACAGCCTTCTTCGGCGCCGACGGTCAGCGCAAGATCGCCGGGACCAAGGTCGTGCTCGTTGGGCTTGGCGGCCTCGGTTCCCACCTCGTCCAGCAGCTTGCTTACCTCGGCGTCCTCGATTACGGCCTCGTCGACTACGACATTGTGACGAAGTCGAGCCTCAACCGCTTGATCGGCGCCGTGGAGGCAGACGTTGCGGCACACACGCTCAAGGTCATGGTCGCGAAGCGTCTCATCGAGACGATTCAGCCTGCGGCCGACGTCAGCATCGCCGAGGGTAAGGTCGACGCCGACGGCGTGGCCGAACTCGTTGCACGTGCCGATATTATCTTCGGCTGCCTCGACCGCGACCTACCCCGCTTGCAGCTGACTGAGCTCTGCTCACGGCACGCGAAACCCTACTTCGACCTTGCCAGCGATACTGGGGGGAAAGACGGCGATGCCTGGTACGGCGGGCGAGTCGTCTTCTGCGATGGAACACGGTGCCTCTCGTGCCTCGACCTCCTCGACCAAGAGCAGATAGCCCGCGACAGCATGAGCCCCGAGCAGCGGGCCGCCGACGCGCGGATCTACGGGATCGACCGCGACACACTTGAGGGCACCGGCCCGGCCGTCGTCTCGATCAACG
>JADDPM010000327.1 GCA_016781885.1 Rubrobacter sp. | reverse complement strand
GAGATGTTCGTCGGCGTGGGCGCAAGCCGCGTCAGGGACCTCTTCGAGCAGGCCAAGCAGAACTCTCCTTGCATCATCTTCATGGATGAGATAGACGCCGTGGGTAGGCAGCGCGGCGCGGGCCTGGGTGGCGGCCACGACGAGAGAGAGCAGACCCTCAACCAGCTCCTTGTGGAGATGGACGGCTTCGACTCAAAGAGTGGGATCATCATGCTCGCCGCTACCAACCGCCCAGATATCCTCGACCCTGCACTCCTCAGGCCGGGACGCTTCGACCGCCAGATCGTGGTAGATAGGCCAGACCTCCCTGGCCGGGAGAAGATCTTGAAGGTCCATACCCGAGGCAAGCCTTTAGGTCCAGACGTGACCATAGAGACCCTGGCGCGTGGCACGCCCGGCTTCACCGGAGCTGACCTCGCTAACCTGGTCAACGAAGCTGCCCTCCTGGCAGCCAGGCACAACAAGGACCAGATAGATATGGCCGAGATGGAGGAGGCCGTAGACAGGGTGATAGCAGGCCCCGAGAGGAAGACCCGCCTCATCTCCGAGAAGGAGAAGGAGATAACAGCCTACCACGAGGCAGGCCACGCCATAGTGGGCGCTCTTGTGCCAGAGGCAGACCCCGTCCACAAGATCACCATCATCCCGCGCGGGCAGGCTCTAGGGGTAACGATGAGCCTTCCCACCGAGGATCGCTTCATGATGAGCCGAGGCCAGCTCATGGCGCAGCTCGCCATGATGCTTGGGGGTAGGGCCGCAGAGAGGGTGATCTTCGATGAGATCACAACAGGGGCCTCAAACGACCTCGAGAGGGTCACGCAGACAGCCAAGCAGATGGTGACTAGATTTGGGATGAGCGAGAAGCTCGGGCCCATGGCCTTAGGTCAGCAGCAGGGGCAGGTCTTCATGGGAAGAGACTTCCACGCCCAGCCTGACTACTCAGATGAGATCGCCTTCCAGATAGACAAGGAGATAAGGCGTATCGTGGACGAGTCCTACGACAGTGCAGAGGACGTGCTAGTTAGGAACAGGGTACTCCTTGACAAGCTCGCCAAGGAGCTAATAGAGCACGAGACGGTGGACGCCAGGCACCTGGTCAGGCTC
>JADDPM010000326.1 GCA_016781885.1 Rubrobacter sp. | reverse complement strand
GCCCATGGGCGACAGAAGAAACGTAACCAGATAGCTTACGAAAGACAACGAAATTCGAGTTCGTGGCCGTCCTCAAGGACGGTCTTATTCATGTCCGCGTTGCCTAAGGGAGCCTCCCTCTCGCGCTTGCACTCGAAGACGTAGTCCAGGGCGTCGGCCAGGCCCCGTACGATGCGATCCTCGTGGAGAGAGCCGGGCGGCCGGTACTCTGTCTCGTTTGTTTGTCCGGCTGGCCGACTACGTTCGCCGCGAAGCTACCGAGGACCGGTCCTAGTGACTGCCGACGAGTGGCCCGACCTACCACCCACTGAGAGCCACGAGCAAGAACGCGCCCGGCTTGCGTGGTGGCAAGAGAAGCGCCGGGTCGAGGAGCTGTTGGAGAAGAGGCGGCGCGGATGGGATCTCGCCCCTCACGAGGAAGCGGTTATTGCATACAGTCAATGGGGGACTGCGGCGGGGTGTCCGGTTACTGGCTTTTTCTTGGGGAGCCGTTAGAGGACGTGGCGCACCTGGCGCGTAGCCCGAACCGCCCCGTACTCGTCCACCTCGACATACCGCCCCTCGTCTTGCTTGGCAGCATAGTAGATGAGGTAGACGACCAGCCCGACGCCGAAGACGAGAAACCACAGGAACGCCCATACGAAGCTGAAGACTCTGGGCTTCACGAGTTGGGCGGCGGTTGCGGTCCTCTGGCGAACGAAGAAGCCACTCCGCATGTAGGTGCTTACCTCTTCGTCGAGAAGGCGCGAGCGCTCCGGCTCCGGTATGGGATGCTCCGAGCCGGTCCTGAGCACCTGGCGCGTGTCGCGACCAGCGTTGGCAGGCAGGTAGAACACCCGATACAGAACCACGGCCAGGACGATGACAAAAAAGGTGGTCCAGCCCGGACTACCGGCTAAGAGCGAACTCAGCAGAGCGATGAGTAGCCCGACGATGCCCAGGGTTATGGCGGTGGTTCCGGCGCCGCCCGCCGTCTCGCCGGAGTTTGGCACGGCGGGCGGAACCTCGACCTGGGCTTCGGGGATAGCGAGGGCGGCGGTCTCGTGCGCGGGTCGTCCGCAGCTATGGCAGAAGCGGGCGTCTTCGGGTAGCTCGGCGCCGCAACT
>JADDPM010000325.1 GCA_016781885.1 Rubrobacter sp. | reverse complement strand
AACTCCTACGCCTACCACGGCGCGCACCCGTTCACGGTGCTCTACTGGGCCGCCCACGCCCTGGACTACCTTGGGGACGTGATCCTGGTCGGCGGCGACCCCATGACCACGCAGCGTATGGGCCTCAAGCGCGCCGATACAGTCGCCGATGCCCTACAGATGGCGCAGAATACTGTAGGCCCGAGCCCTAGCAGCACCTACATGCACATCCCGCCGCTGTTCATGTGCGAGGTCTCCTAGACGTAAACCAGGATCTGTTACCCTTGGGTCAATCAGAGCGAAAGGAGTAGGAGGACGATGCAGAGCGAAGCCGTGCGACAGAAGGCTGCCGAGCAAGATCGTCGTACGCTGACCGTGTATCACATACCCGTGTGTCCTTTCTCCCAGAGGCTGGAGATCCTCCTGACTCTAAAGGGTTTCCACCAAGTCGACTTCCAGGTCGTTGACATCACGCGGCCGCGGCCAGAGTGGCTGCTGGAGAAGACGCGAGGCACGACGGCGCTGCCGGTACTGGAGACCGAGAAGGGCGAGATCGTCAAAGAGAGCATGGTGATTCTGCAGTATCTCGAAGACCGGTTCCCGGAACCCGCCGTCGCCCAACGCGACCCTTACCGGCACGCTGTGGAAGGCATGATGAACGCGATGGAAGGCGACTTCGGCGCTTGGGGATACAGGTACGTGATGAACCAGGATCCAGATGAACGTGAAGCCTTCCGCCAAGGGATGTTGGATCGGTATGCGCGGTTGAACGACTTCCTCCTGGAGCACAACCCTTCTGGTATGTACCTCTTCGAGGATTTCGGGCTGGCGGAGACGGTGTTCACGCCGTTCTTCATGCGGTTCTGGTTCCTCGAGTACTATGAGGGTTTCGACCTGCCGCCCGAGGAGAGGTACGCGCGCGTGCGCAAGTGGCGCGATGCGTGCGTCGCGCATCCCGCCGCGCAGCAGGTGACCAAAGAACAAATCGTGAAGCTCTACTACGATTACGCTAAAGGCGCGGGCAACGGTGCTCTCCTCCCAGAACGCAGCCGGTCTTCGTTCGCGCTCGAGCCCTACTGGAGGAGCCGCCCCTGGCCGCCGAAGGACAAGTACGCTCATCACGCCACGGACGGGGAGCTGGGGCTCTCGGGGTAACCTCCCGGCGGTACGCGGTAGACGCCGCGCCATCGCGTTGTACCGTCCGCGCTTCTACCAGAGCGCTTCATGGCACTCACGGACG
>JADDPM010000324.1 GCA_016781885.1 Rubrobacter sp. | reverse complement strand
CGAAACTGCGCCCCGCAAGTTCGGAGAGACCAACGAGGTAAGTAGATGCAGCAGCCTGTTCCATCAGTTGGACGTGATTCCTGCTAGTGTTAGGTGTAATCGGATACCCCCCGCGCCTGAACTGATCCGTATCGCGCATGCCCCTCCCCTCAAGTCTCGGCAATAGTCACGCGACAACCAGGCCAGTTCATGTGCGCGCCGTATGCTACTACCCTGGCAATCTCTTCCGCGTCCTCGGCGATCAGTAGCCTGAACGTCGCAAGTACCTCCCGCTGCTAATCTTCAAAGGCATGGCGCCTCGAATTTTAGCCTTCGAAATGACACCTGTCAGCGCACGCCATCGCAAAACCGGAACCATGACAGTACTGATCGGGTGTGCAACGGGCGAGCGTGCCGGATGCGGTGAGTGGAACCTCCGCGCGACAGCGGCCAGGTCTGACGCCGCATCTCTGCCCCAAGAAGCACGGTATGGGTATCCTCCCTGGGAGCGACCACAGGTGATCTCGCGACAACCTCTCGGGCCAACGTTATGGAACCGCAGACTCTGTTTGCGAGCATGGAAGAGCGACACGGAAGACCGCGCCTTTGCCGGGTGCGCTCTCGACCCAGATGCGCCCGCCGTGCAGCTCGACGATCCCCTTAGCTATTGCAAGTCCCAGCCCCGAGCCCGGACCCGTTCCCGCTACCCTGTGGAATCGCCGGAAGACGTTCTCCACCTCCTCCGCTGGTATGCCCGGCCCGTTATCGCTCACCGACAGCACGGCTTCACCATCGGTGAGGCGCGCGGTGAGAACGATGCGGCTGCCGCGCTGGGTGTGATAGTGGGCGTTCGCCAGCAGGTTCAAGAGCACCTGCTCCAGCCTTTGGGGATCCCCAAGCACTCGCAGCGGCTCGGGGAGGTCAACCTCCAGCACTTGCTCCTTGCTTATCAGCAGCGAATGCATGGACGATGCCGCGCTCATGGCAAGTGCGTGCAGGTCCACCGGCCGACGGCCCATCTGCAGAGCGCCAGTCTCGAGCTGGTTGTACGCCAGGAGGTCGTCAATGAGCCTGCCGAGCCGCCCCGTGTTCAGCCGCGCATCGCTCAGCAGTCGCCGCTCATCGGGCGCTAACTGGCTGGCAGCGCCCATCTCGAGCAGACCCAGCCCCGCCTGGATAGCTGTGAGCGGCGTGCGCAGGTCGTGAGAGACCGTCGAGATGAACTCGGAGCGGAGCCGGTCGAGCTCCTCGC
>JADDPM010000058.1 GCA_016781885.1 Rubrobacter sp. | reverse complement strand
GATGCGGATGAACTACATCCGGATCCTGCCGGGCGATAAGGTCAAGGTGGAGCTCAGCCCCTATGACCTCGACCGGGGGCGCATAACCTACAGGTTCAGGTAGTAGACGAACACGAGGCGAGACGGAGGAAGAGACTTTGAAGGTAAGGGCGAGCGTGAAGCCCCTGTGTGAGCAGTGCAAGGTTATACGCAGACGCGGGGTGGTACGGGTTATCTGTAGCGCCAACCCCCGGCACAAGCAGAGGCAGGGCTAGCATGGCGCGTATAGCGGGCGTTGACCTGCCGCGCGAGAAGCGGGTCGAGGTAGGGCTAACGTACGTGTTCGGTATCGGCCGTTCGACGGCCAGGAAGATCCTCGCCGAGACCGGCGTGGACCCGAACACGAAGGTCCGGGACCTGGCCGAAGGCGAGGTCGCACAGCTCAGGACCTACGTGGACCAGAACGTCGAGGTTGAGGGCGACCTCCGGCGCGAGATAAACCAGAACATAAGGCGGCTCATAGACATCGGCTCCTATCGGGGCATCCGGCACCGACGTGGGCTCCCGGTGCGGGGGCAGCGCACCAAGACCAACGCCCGCTCGCGCAAGGGTCCGAAGCCGTCCATAGGCGGAAGGAAGAAGAAGTAGATGGGTAGAGGGAGACAGCAACAGCGCGGCGGACAGCGCAGGGGCGGCGCGAGCAGGGCGCGGCGCAAGGTCCGCAAGAACGTGACGACCGGTGTCGTGCATATAAAGAGCTCGTTCAACAACACCATCGTCAGCGTCACCGATCAGGAGGGCAACGTCATAGCCTGGGAGTCGGCGGGAGCTCTAGGCTTCAAGGGGAGCCGCAAGAGCACCCCGTACGCGGCCCAGATGACCGCCGAGAGCTGCGCGAACAAGGCGATGGACCAGGGCGTGCGGCGCGTGGATATCGAGGTCAAGGGCCACGGTTCTGGCCGGGACATGGCCGCGAGGACGTTCCAGAGTATGGGTCTGGAGGTGCTCGGCATCCGGGACGTCACCGGCCAGCCGCACAACGGTTGCAGGCCCCCGAAGAGGCGGAGGGGGTAGGCTAGATGGCGCGTTACACGGGACCCAAGGGCAGACGCGACAGGCGCGCGGGCGTGATGCTCTCCAACATGCGCAAGAATCCGTTGGAGAGGAAGCCCTACCCCCCGGGCGAGCACGGGCGGGGCAGGCAGCGGCAGACGGAGTTCGGCGTCCGGCTGCTGGAGAAGCAGAAGGCGCGCTGGTACTACGGCGTCTCCGAGAAGCAATTCAGGCGCGCTTATGACAAGGCGACCCGGATGCAGGGTGTGAGTGGCGAGAACCTCCTGCGGCTCATGGAGCTTCGGATGGACAACGTTGTGTTCAGGATGGGGTTCGCCACCAGCAGGCCGCAGGCCCGCCAGATCGTGGTTCACGGGCACTTCCTTCTGAACGGCCGCAAGCACAACATCCCGTCGGCTATCTTGAAGCCGGGAGATGTGATCTCGGTCAGGGAGAAGAGCCGTAGGCTGGAGCCTGTGGTGAACGCCGTAGACCAGGTCGTGGCGGTCCCGTCATGGCTTGAGGCCGATCACGACAACTTCACGGGCCGCGTTCTGCACACGCCGGGGCGCGACGAGATCGACACGCCCGTCGAAGAGCAGCTCATCATCGAGTTCTACAGCCGATAGGTGAGAGACAAAAATACTATTTACAGCAGGTGGTAGTTTGACGATGTTGGATATAGCGCCACCCCGTTTCAGGGTGGAAGAAGAAGAGGATCGCCGCGGTTTGTTCGTGGCGGAGCCGTTGCCGCGGGGCCTTGGACACACGTTGGGCAACTCGCTGCGGCGGGTGATGCTCTCGGGGCTCACGGGAGCGGCGGTGACGAAGGTACGCATCGAGGGCGTGAGCCACGAGTTCTCGACCATCCCCGGCGTGAAGGAGGATGTCGTGGACATCATCCTCAACCTCAAGGCTCTCAAGTTCAAGCTGGAGCGGGACGAGCCGATGGAGCTCGAGGTCACCAAGCAGGGTCCGGGCGAGGTGACGGCAACGGACATCGAGCTTAAGGCCGACCTTGAGGTCGTAGATCCGGATGCGTACATTGCCAGCGTCTCCGAGGGCGGGAACCTGGAGATGCGCCTGACGGTAGAGAGGGGCCAGGGCTACCGTAGGGCCGAGCAGAACAAGAGCGACGCCGACCCGATAGGCGTGATGGCGGTCGATTCGATCTTTTCACCGGTTCAAAGGGTGAACTACACGGTCTCCGAGACGCGCGCGGGGGCGAGGACCGACCTCGACTCTCTCTCTATGGAGGTCTTTACGGACGGGCGGGTCGCTCCTAGAGACGCCCTCCAGGAGGCGGCGCGGCAGCTAACGGAGATCCTGGGCCTCTTTACGGACGGCTACGAGGGGGCTTCGCGCCCGGAGGCCCGCAACCGGGTCGGCCGGCCCGTCATCACCGACGAGAGGCCGGTCGAGGATCTTGAGTTGACGGTTCGCTCCTATAACTGCCTCAAACGCGAGGGCGTGGACACCATCGGCCAACTCGCGACGATGACCGAGGAGGAGTTGATGAACATCCGCAACCTCGGTATGAAGAGCGTCGATGAGATCCGGTCGAAGCTTACCGAGTACGGGTACGAGCTAGAGAGCGAGGGGACGGGCGTATGAGGCACGCGAAGAGAGGACGCAAGCTCGGCCGTGAGGCCGCCCATCGCAAATCACTGCTCGGCACGATGGCCGGGCAGGTCATCCTCCACGGCCGCATAAAGACCACCGTCCCGAAGGCCAAAGAGGTCAGGAGCGTCGTGGACAAGCTCATCACCACCGCCAAAAAGGACGACCTACCAGCCCGCCGTCAGGCGGTCAGGGTCCTCAAAGACAAGACCATCGTCAGGAAGCTCTTCGAGGACGTCGCCCCCGAACTCGACGACCGCAACTCGGGCTACACCCGCATCCTCAGGCTCGGCCCACGTCTCGGCGACGGTGCGGAAGCTGCTTACCTGGAGCTGGTCAACTACACCGTGGAGTAGTGTCAAGCGCTAGCTATTAGCTCTGAACAGAACACAGGATGGCTTCTTGGGGGACTCGCCGTGACGGGTCCCCTTCGGCTTGCTGTATGCTCATCCGTTTGAGAATCTTAACTGAGGTTCTACAGTGAAGTATGCGGGGCTCGTGGAGTACGACGGGACGGACTTCGCGGGGTGGGCGGTGCAGCCGGGGCTTAGGACGGTCGAGGGGACGCTCGCGGAGGCTCTCGGGACCGTGCTCCGGCAGCCCGTGAAGCTGACCGTGGCTGGACGAACGGACGCGGGAGTGCATGCCACCGGACAGGTAGTCTCTTTCCAGGCGGAGACGGACCTCTCTCCGTCTTCGATCTCCTATAAAACCACGGCCGTATTGCCGGAAGATGTGGCGCTGCGGCGTTGCGTATGGGTGTCGGAGGAATTCGATGCCCGCTCCTCCGCGAGGAGCCGGAGCTACGAGTACAGAGTGGTCAACGACTCCATCCGCTCCCCGCTCTCTCGGCGACATGCGATCCATATAGCCCGCGAGTTGGACCTCGGCCTGTTACGGGAGGCGGCGAGCCTCATCCGGGGCGTACACGACTTTCGGGCCTTCACCTTTACGAAGAGCCATCACACCAGGTTCGAGCGAGCCGTGGAGGAGTCCCATTGGGAGGCTCGCGACGGGCTCCTCGTCTACGAGATCACCGCTAACTCCTTCCTCTACGGGATGGTCCGCACCCTCGTCGGCACGATGCTGGAGGTGGGAGGAGGGAAGCGCGAGCTTGCGCAGGCTGCCCGCCTGCTCGATGGCGGCGAGCGGAGCGAGGCCGGGCCTGCCGCCCCGGCCCGGGGTCTTACGCTGATAGCGGTAGGATACGATGAACTCGACTTCGAAGGGACGATATGAACCGCGACGACCCGATGGAACTCCTCTTCCGGATAGACTCCTACGTCGAGAACCTCTTCGCGACGCCGGATTCAGCGCTAGAGGCTGCCCTGCGGCGTTCAAGCGAGTCCGGGCTGCCGAAGATAAACGTCTCCCCGAACCAGGGGAGGCTCCTACGACTACTGGCAGAGATAGCGGGCGCGAGGCGCATACTCGAAATAGGTACGCTCGGTGGGTACAGCACGATCCACCTCGCCCGCGCTCTCCCCGAAGAGGGGGGGCATGATCAGCCTGGAGTTGAGCGAAACTCGTGTGGAAGTCGCCCGGGAGAACATTACCGAGGCCGGCCTCGGAGAGAAGGTAGAGGTGCGGGCTGGGGATGCGAGGGCGCTGCTTGCGGAGATGGTGGAAGAGGAGATCGAGCCATTCGATCTTACCTTCATAGATGCGGACAAGGAGGGCTATCCAGAGTATCTGGAGTGGTCTTTGCGGCTCTCGCGGCCCGGCTCGTTGATTCTTGCCGACAACGCAATCCGGGGCGGGAGCGTGATCGAGCCGGAGGACGAGTCGGCCCGTGCAACGCACGAGTTCAACGAGTCGCTGGCGAAAGATCCCCGCCTCTCGGCGCTCATCCTGCCTCTGATACGTGGCCGGGTAGACGGTATCGCCATCGCCCGCGTGCTAGTAGACTGAAGGTATGGATGCATGCGCAGCGGCAGCGCTCTTGGATAAGTTTGGGTGGTTGCCGGCTCTTGTCGAACGGTCGCAGACGTTTATGGAGATCGGCGGTTATCCTCACTACGAGAACGTTTGCAGCAACTTCCTCGCTTTCTTCTTCGATCCGGAAGGTTCACATGGTCTGGGAAGTCTCTTTCTCGATGCCTTGTTGGATTCGGTGGGTATTGCGGGTGAGGAAGAGGGTTTGGGAGGAAATGTCTCCGTCGAGCGTGAAGTCAGCACAGCGAAGGGTAATCGAATAGATCTTCTCATAAAGTCGGACTCTCACGCGGTGCTGATCGAGAACAAAATCTTCGCCGCTGTAGCCAACCCCTTCGAAGACTACGCGGAATATCTGGATAGTTTGAAGAACGAGAATAGGGAAGCTTACGCAGAGGATAAGAAGACCAAAATCCTGCTTACGCTTTACCCGTCCGGCGAAGGCTTAGACTACTGCTTTCGCACTCTCACCCATGCAGGCTTCGCAAGCGAGGTACGTTCCAGGCTCGGACATCACGTTTCTAAAGCGGACACTCGCTATCTGACGCTGATGCTGGACTTCCTGAACACCCTCGAAAACTTGGGGAAAGGGACTCGAATGAACCAGGAATTCGTCAAGCTGCTTGCGCAACGTAGCGACGATGTAGAGAAGTTCTTGATAGGGATAAAGCAGGTGCGGGATGAGGCGCGGGGGAAGGTTCAAAGACTCGCAGAACTCATCGATCTGAAAGGTCACCAAAATGTCCAGCAACTTCCCTGGCAACCTAACCCCAATTATTGGCTAACGTACTTGCTGCAACACAGGGTTCCCATCGACGAGGAGTCTTACGTTGTTATCGAGCCGGCAGTCTCACCGAGCGGATGGGAGATCCGGATTTATTACAGAGTTCCCCAGGGGGCACAAAACCGTCTGGAACTGGAGAACTTGCTAAACGAGAATGAGATACCGCCTGAAAATCATCCTTTCATTCACCCCGAAACATTTACATATGGCGACGAAGACCTGAAGCGCATTGCTGACGTCGTTCAGAAAGAATTGAGTCGGATCGCTGCCGTCGTTCAGGAAATTAATTGATAGGATCTCCCATTCGGCGGGCTGACCTGATTGTAGATGTATGCTACTATTTGACACGTTTGCGATAGAGGTCTAGATCATTCGCGGAGGAAAATGAAAAGTTACATGGCACGGCCGTCATCGGTCGAGCGCAGATGGCATCTCATAGACGCCGAGGGGCGGACGCTCGGGCGTCTGGCGTCAGAAATAGCACAGCTCTTGCGCGGCAAGAACAAGCCCCAGTACACGCCGCACATCGACACGGGCGACTTCGTGGTCGTAGTGAACGCCGAGAAGGTGGTCGTCACGGGCAACAAGGCGGAGCAGAAGGTATACCGCCGGCACACGGGCCGGCCGGGCGGATTGCGGGAGACCAGCTACGAGGTGATGCTGGAGCGCAAGCCGACGGAGATCCTGCGCAAGGCTGTCTGGGGGATGATACCGAAGACGCGGCTCGGGCGGGCGCAGTTCAAGAAGTTGAAGATATATGCGGGCCCGGAGCATCCGCACGAGGCCCAGAACCCACACCCGTACGAAGTGGAGAGATAAAGATGGCGGAACAGGCACTGTACAGCGGAACGGGACGGCGCAAGACGTCGGTGGCCCGCGTGAGGATAGTACCGGGGGATGGCAGGATCACGGTTAACGGCCGTGATTACGCCGAGTACTTTCCCCGCTCGACCTACCAGACGGTCGTAAGCTCGCCCCTGAAGGTTTTAGAGGCGGAGGGACGCTACGACGTGATCGTCAAGGTCGAGGGGGGCGGCCCCACGGGCCAGGCCGAGGCCGTCCGGCACGGCATAGCCCGCGCTCTGGCCGAGGAGTCCCAGGAGGCGCGTGGCGAGCTCAAGGGAGCGGGCCTCCTGACGCGTGACGCCCGCGCCGTCGAGCGAAAGAAGTACGGTCTTAAGAAGGCCCGCAAGCGCCCGCAGTTCTCCAAGCGTTAGAGTAGCGGCAACGGATCATTCGACCCTGCCCGAGGCGGGCCCCCTACGCGGTCGCGGAGGGGGCTCGTCCGGCTAGGAGGTAAATTGGTAGAAGGACGGAGGATCTCTTTCGGTACCGACGGGGTGCGCGGGATCGCAAACGCGGGTCTTAGACCCGAGGACGCCCTCGCCCTGGGCCTCGCCGCCGCCCGTGTCTTCGGCGGATCGCTCGTGCTCGGCCGTGACACCCGCCTCTCGGGCGGGATGCTCTCCAGCGCGCTAGCCTCCGGTGCTGCGAGCGGGGGCGCCCGCGTACTGGACCTCGGGGTGCTGCCGACGCCGGGCGTGGCGACCCTCGCGCCGCTTCTCGGGGCCGCCGTCGCCGGGGTAGTCAGCGCTTCACACAACCCATACCCGGACAACGGCATAAAGTTCCTCTCCGGGGAGGGACGCAAGCTACCCGACGCGCGGGAGAGGGAACTGGAGAGGCTGGCCGGCGAGGACTTCGAGAGGCCCACCGGGGCTGGTATAGGGGCGGTAGAGAAGGTCCCCGACGCCCCCGGGCTCTACGCGGAGACCGTGCTCTCGCGCCTGCGGCCCCCGGCGGAGGGTATCAGGGTGCTTTTAGACTGCGCGAACGGGGCGGCTTACAAGGTCGCGCCGCTGGCGTTCGGGGAGCTCGGGGTAAAGCTCGCGGTAGTGGGCGACGAGCCCGACGGGATCAACATAAACGAGGGCGTGGGCGCGACGCACGTGGAGAAGCTGGAGGCGTCGGGGCACGACGTTGCCTTCGCGTTCGATGGAGACGCCGATAGGGTGCTGGCGGTCGATGAAGAGGGGCGCGTGGTGGACGGGGATAGGATCATCGCGATCCTCGCCCGCGACCTCGCCGAGCGCGGCGCTTTAGCCGGAGGGGTCGTGGTGACGGTGATGAGCAACCTGGGCTTCTTCAAGGCGATGGACGCCCTGGGGATTCCCTACGAGGTGACGCCGGTCGGGGACCGGTACGTGGCGGAGGCGATGCAGCGGCGCGAGGCTTCTCTAGGGGGCGAGCAGTCGGGCCATGTCATACACGCCCGGTATGCTACGACCGGGGACGGGCTCGTGACGGCGCTCGCGCTGCTGGACGTGATGGCGCGCAGCGGGAAACCCCTCTCGGAGCTCGCGCGGGTGATGGAAGTCTACCCGCAGACCCTCGTGAACGTCCGGGTCGAGGACCGGGCTGTTGCGGGTGCCGGGGAAGTCGAGGAGGCGGTTATGAGGGCGGAACGGCGGCTCGGCTCGGAGGGGCGCATCCTGCTCAGGCCGAGCGGGACCGAACCGCTGGTCAGGGTGATGGTCGAGCACGTAGATGCTGCGGTCTGCCGTGAGGTGTGCGAGGAGGTCGCGGGGGTCGTTGCTAGGTCTTCGGAGGTGGGGGTATCGTGAGGTTTGTAGGGTGCTCGCTGGCGTGGCGGCCGGGCGAGGCGGGGGAGAGGCCGAGTTGCCTGGTCATTCTGGACGAGCGGGGTAGTATCGTAGCCAACTCGTTCGCGAAGGGCGCCGGGGAGCTTGCCTCCGCAGTTCGGGGCCATGCTGAGGGGCGTAGGGGGGTAGTGGTCGGGGTGGACGCCCCGCTCTCGGTCCCGAACGAGCGTGGCACGCGCAGGATAGAGCGCGTCCTCAGCAGGCTCGCGTTGCCGGCCTACTCGGCGAGCCGCAAGATGTTCGGTGACGAACCCTTCGCCGAGGAGATCCTGGCCGCGCTCGAGGGGGTCGGCGTCGAGTACACCGACTACCCGTTCCGCCGGGCTCGTGGACAGAGCGTGGTCACCGAGGTTGACTCGGCCGCGACGCTCAAGGTGCTTCTCTTCGAGCGCGAAGGGAGAGACGGCGAAGCTGATGGTGACCTCGCCGGGATCTTGCGTGGTCTGCCGGAGCCCAAGTTCCGCAAGGGCAACAAGGAGGCGCGGGCCGCGGCCCTGAAGGGGGCTGTGGACGTGCTGTGGAACACGCCGGGGCTGCGCTTGAGGACCGGGAACCTCTCGGCGGACCTGTCTGCGGCGGAGAACGTTGACCTCTCCAAGCTGGACATCGCGCCGTCACTCTCGCACGCGGAGTTTGACCGTATAGCCAGCCTCGTCGAGGGGACGCTCGCGGCGTACACCGTACACCGGCACTGGAAGGGGAGGGACGGCTCCGTGGTGGTCGGCACCGGCCGCGAGGGCTCCGTCCTGCTCCCTGCCCCGGCCGTACTCCAGGGACGCATCGCCGAGGAGTGTCGCTCGGCGGGGGTGCCGTACATCTAGGGAGGTAGTCTTCCGATGCCGATGAAGGCCGTCTCTCTCAACGTAGCACTCCCCTCTACACAACGCTACGACGGACGGGAGGTGCTCACGGGCGGGGCAAAGAGGCCGGTCTTGCGGGCGATGTTACGCTATGAGAACTTCGACGGTGACGGACAGGGAGATCCGGCCAACCACGGCGGGCCGGACAAGGCGGTCTGCGCGTACCCCCTGGATCACTACTCGCACTGGGAGAGGGAGCTCGGACGCGAGCTCTCTCCCGGCGCCATGAGCGAGAACCTCACTATCTCCGGCGCGCTGGAGACGGAGGTTTGCATAGGCGACGTGTTTCGCGTTGGCGGGGCGACGGTACAGGTCAGCCAGCCGCGAATGCCGTGCAACAAACTGGCCGGAAAAAACGGGGAGAGGCTGCTCGCGAGGTGGGTGTCTCAGACGGGCTACACCGGCTTCTACACACGGGTGTTGAGCGAGGGTATGGTCGAGGCGGGCGATGCTTTCGAGCGCGTCGGGCGGCACCCGGACCGCATCTCGATAGCCGACGTGAACGACATTATCTACGAGCGGTCGCGTGACTTCGCGCTCGTCGAGCGCCTGACCGGTATGCCGGAGTTCGCCGCAAGCGGGCGCGCCCTGTTCGCAGAACGGCTCGACCGGATGAGGAGGGAGCGCCAGTGGGACTAAAGGTCCGCATTATCCCGTGCCTGGACGTGGACGCCGGCAGGGTCGTCAAGGGCACGAACTTCAAGAACCTGAGGGACGCCGGGGACCCGGTAGAGCTCGCCGCCCTCTACGACAGGGAGGGGGCCGATGAGATCGTGTTCTACGATATCACCGCCTCGCACGAGAACCGCGAGACCGCAGCCAGGCTCGCCCGCGCAGCCGCCGAGGAGGTCTTTATCCCCTACACCATAGGCGGCGGCGTTCGGACCGTCTCCGATATGCGCGCCATGCTCCGCGCCGGGGCCGATAAGGTCTCTATCAACAGCGCCGCCGTTAGGACGCCGGACCTCATAGACGATGGGGCCGCGCGCTTCGGGAGCCAGTGCGTCGTCCTGAGCGTGGACGTAAAGCACAAGGAAGACGGTCCCGGCTGGGAGGTATATCTGAATGGCGGCAGGTTGAACACGGGCAAGGACGCCGTCGCGTGGCTCGTCGAGGGGGAGAGGCGGGGGGCCGGGGAGTTCGTCCTAAACAGCATGGACGCCGACGGGACGGAGAGTGGGTACGACCTCGACCTGATCTCCGAGGTCGCCTCGAAGACCAACGTTCCGTTAATAGCCTCCGGCGGGGCCGGGCACCCGGAGCACATGGTCTCCGCTGTCCGCGCCGGGGCGAGCGCCGTGCTCGCTGCGAGCATCTTCCACTTCGGCGAGTACAGCATCGCCGAGGCCAAGGATACCTTGCGCGAGGCCGGGGTGCCGGTCCGATGAGCGTGCCAGCTGAGATCCGCTACGACGAGAACGGCCTCATCCCCGTGATAGCGCAAGACGCGGCGACGAACGAGGTCCTGACGCTCGCCTACGCTAATCAGGAGGCCGTCGAGAAGACCTTTGCGACCGGCGAGGCCCACTACTACTCCCGTTCCAGGGACGAGCTCTGGCGCAAGGGGGAGACCAGCGGCAATACCCAAAAGGTAGTCGAGGTCCACCTCGACTGCGACGGCGATGCTCTCCTGTACCGGGTCGAGCCTCGTGGCCCGGCCTGCCATACCGGTGCGAGGAGCTGCTTCTTCACCCCCGTGTACGGCGGGTCGAACGAAGAGGCCCCGGACCTCGGCCAGATCCTCACTAGGCTCGCCGGGACAATAGCTGGGCGGCGCGAGGAGATGCCGGAGGGCTCGTATACGGCGAAGCTTCTACAGCGCGGGACCGGGTACGCCGCCCAGAAGGTCGGTGAGGAGGCGGTCGAGGTCGTCGTGGCGGCGCTCGAAGGCGAGAAGCTGGCCGAGGAGTCGGCGGACCTCCTGTATCACCTGCTGGTGTTGCTGGAGGAACGCGGCGTGAAGACGGAGGAGGTGGCGAGGGTTCTAGATGAACGCCGCCGGTAGGAACCTCATGCCCTCGCTCCCCGATGCCCGCAGGCTCGCGCGAGAGTACGACGTCGTGCCGCTGTACGGGGAGTTCATCGGGGATCTGGAGACGCCTATATCCGCCGCCCTCAAGTTCGCCGACGAGGAGAACGTCTTCCTCCTGGAGAGCGCCGAGGAGGCCGAGCGGTTCGGCCGGTACTCTTTCCTCGGCTTCGACCCCAAACGCACGCTCTCCTACAGGGACGGCGTCTACACCGTCGTGGACGCCGACGGAGTGCGCGAGGTGGCGGCGAAAGACCCCTTCCGGGGGCTCGCGCAGATAGTCGGCAAGAAGAGCGTAGCCCCCTTGCCAAATCTGCCGGCTTTCGTCGGCGGGGCGGTCGGCTACTTCTCCTATGACGCCGTGCGCTACCTGGAGCGGCTGCCGGATGCTCCGCCGGACGAGCTTCAGGTGCCCGAGGCTTACTTCGTCGTTACGGATACGCTTATCGTCTTCGACCACCTGCGGCACAAGGTGCTAGTGATCTCGCTCGTCGATGCGGCCAATCTGCGCAACGTCGAGGGTGAGGGCTTCGCCGCAGCTTATCGTCGGGCCGCCGACGACATCCGCCGCATCTCCGAACGGCTCGCAGCTCCTACCGCGCGCCGCACCCTCCCCGCCGGAAACGGTGAAGTAGAGGTGTCCTCGAACTTCACCCGCGCGGGCTACGAGGAGGCCGTCGAGAAGGCGAAGGAGTATATCCGGGCGGGGGACGCGTTCCAGATCGTACCTTCACAGCGCTTCTTCGCGCAGATAGGCGACCTGGACCCGTTCCTCCTCTACCGGGGCCTGCGGACCGTCAACCCCTCGCCGTACATGACATACCTGAAGCTCGGGGACATGGCGCTCGTCGGCGCCTCGCCCGAGCCGCTGGTGCGCGTCGAGGGCCGTAGGGTGATGACCCGTCCCGTTGCCGGGACGCGACGCCGCGGCGCAACGCCGGAGGAGGATTCCCTACTCGCTGAGGAGCTTCTGGCGGACGCCAAGGAGCGGGCCGAGCACGTCATGCTCGTCGACCTCGGGCGCAACGACCTGGGGAGGGTCGCGGAGATCGGGAGCGTAGGTCTTGAGAGCTTCATGGAGGTAGAGCGCTACTCCCACGTCATGCACATCGTCTCCACGGTAGAGGGGGACCTGCGCGAGGACCTCACCGCCCTCGATGCTCTGGCCGCCGCCTTCCCCGCCGGGACCGTCTCCGGCGCTCCGAAGGTGCGGGCGATGGAGATCATCGACGAGCTAGAGCCGACCCGCCGCGGCCCCTACGCCGGAGCCACCGGCTACTACGGCATAGACGGCCGCCTCGACACCTGTATAACGCTACGCACCGCCCTCCTCAAAGACAACCGCGCTTATTTCCAGGCCGGCGGCGGTGTCGTCGCTGATTCGGTTCCTTCCCTGGAGTACGAGGAGACCCGTAACAAGGCCGGGGCTATCGTGCGGGCGCTTGAGGTAGCTAGAAGCCGGGGGATGTGGCTGTAGGTTGAGCTTAAGCTTTTCGGAAACTCGCATATCCGGCGTTTCGCCTTATTTATAGGAAGTAGATAGTCGGGAGTAGGCTGGGAATTACCGCATACATTCCGATAACCCCATGCTACCTTCCCTTAATCTTCTTGAGCTCTTCAATGAACAGCCGGTCTTGTTCGTCCGCGTTCAGTTTTTCGGTGCCGCCGACTAGCGGGTAGAAGGCTCTGCCGGGTCGCTCGGTCTCTTTGTTGACCACGAGCGCCGAGAGGGCAAACCCATCTTGCATCAGTGTTCGGTAAGAAACAATACCGAGGGCATCTGTGAACGTCGGATCGCGAGGGGTGTGCCCGAACTGCGCAGACAGCTCTCCATAGCTGATAGTCTCAGGCAGCTTTTTACGCACCTTCGCGTCACGCGCCTTCTTTCGAAGGATGGATTCAATCTGGTCGGCGAGTTCGTGAGCCTCGTCTGACCGTTTCTCTACCCACTCAGCAAGCCCGGGTGGCACATTAGTCATGTCGAATCTGCTCTCTCAACCGTAATTCTCAGAACTTTCTCTGAGGGAAGCGGTATCCCATGCCAATTCACCTCTTCACCGCTCGTCAACTTCTCGGTGCTGCGAAGCTCCGACTCGTCCGGTAGGCGTACCGTCAGGAGCACCTCCTCTCCGTCGTGTAGCTCCATGCACCTGACTACGTTCCTTGGTATCGTCAATCGCTGGCGTCCTGGTTGGCGGTTTTGCTCGAACGTCACTCCTACTATCCTTGCTGCCACTCCGCTATCTCCTTCTGCCTAGCTTCCAAACAGTCTGCGCCACTAAGGTCGACGGACCTCCCTAAGCTCGGCCTCCAGTCTCTCGGCAAGTTCCCGCTCTGCGGCAGTTTTGTTCCGCTCCCGTTCCAGGTCGTCTATCAGCCGCTCGTGCTCTCTTTTGGATGCTTCAGGGCCTTTGACTAGATCCCGAGCAGCGCGTCGATCTTCTGCTTGTCGAAGCCTATTATTACCTCGCCATCTATGACGGTGGTAGGGGTGGACTGGGAGTTCATGCTCACCATCTCTTGCATAGCGTCGAGGTCGGTGCGGATGTCCTTCTCCTTGAACTCGATGTTGTTCTGAGATAGATACTCTACCTCCTGGTGGCAGGCGCCTCAGCCGGGCTGGG
>JADDPM010000323.1 GCA_016781885.1 Rubrobacter sp. | reverse complement strand
GTTGTGTAAAGCATAGCAGGCCAAAGGGGTACGGTCCAGGGGCGTAAACCAGATTCACTCACCGGCGAGGTTACGGGGCACTTTAGTTCGTCCTCATAATCACCGCCCGGGCCTTCGCGATGTGCCACGTGCTCGGCTTCCTCTTCGCCCCGCGCACCAGCCACCTCGAGGACCGCGGGCTCTACACTGGCCGTTCCTTGGTACTAGCGCAGGGTCACGTTGCAGATCCTAGGTTTCCGCAAGGAAATCGCAATACGCAGATTTTCGAGCGCAACGGTCTCGGCCAATATGTCCGCGACGCCGCATGTCAGCGTCAACCATAACTGTCGGCGGAGAGGCGGTGGTGACTACGGGAGTTCCGTACTAACGTTCAGGCGCGTCCCCCTCGCCCCTATCACGTTCCACCATGGACCCCAAGTTGAGCATCGTCATCTTGAAAGGGCGGGCAACCTCTCCCCACCGCCGACCACGACGTTCTCTTTTTCTGAAGCCTGGATCGGACCGATGAGTATCCATCTCGATAGCGGATCTCGAGGCGAAGAGCGGCGTAGCCTTCTCCCCCATCTCTGACCTGGAGAACAGGAAGCAGGGTGCTCGGATGCGTACCGCGAGACGACTGGCCGACGCGCTCGGGATCGAGATCGCGGACTTGATGCGCGCACAGGCCCGACTCGGTCGACGAAGTGCTCCGTAGCTCTACTCGACCAAGTGATGCTTCTATGTTTGTCAAGGCACCGAAATTGAGGGGTTGTGCAAGGACAAGGAGGAGAGGATCCGGTACACCTCACGGGCGATGTATCGACGCCCCTATATGTCAAGTGACGTCGGTCACAGTGACGGCGCGTCCCTCTTCCGCGGCGAATCGGCGAAGTCGACGCTTGTTGTCAGTACGCGGTAGACCTCCCGAGCCACGTAGCGTTTCAGGCACCTTATGATCTCCCTTTTGGACTTGCCCTCGGAGGCGCGCCTCGCGGCGTAACGACGGGTGCGCTGGTCGATGCGCATGCGCACGACGCAGATCAGGTGCAGAGCACGGTTAGCGTCTCGGTTGCCGCCCCGGTTGAGACGATGGCGCACCACCTTGCCGGAGGAGGCTTCCACAGGTGACACTCCGCAGAGGCTGGCGAAGGAGGCCTCG
>JADDPM010000322.1 GCA_016781885.1 Rubrobacter sp. | reverse complement strand
GGCGTCAATGACCCGCCGTGCCTCCTCCAGCGTTATGGTCTCCTTCGTCTTCGCCGCGTCCGCCATTCTCTTCCTTTCTCACCTCGATCGCTTTCGTACCTGTCTCGATGCTACTGGTCGTTCCTGTGCGACCGGAGCTTTCTCCCCACGCAACCCGGCGTCTCCCCACGAGCGTGCGCCATTGCCCCGTAACCCTCTTTAAATACCCTTCATCGCCCGGTACGGTGTTGATGCGCGTCTCACCCTCGAGCAACGTACCAAGAGTGCTTTTTACGGCGATTCTCATCCGTACCACCTCCAAAAGTATCTATCCATCTTCAGCCTGTCATAGCTGTTTTCGATCCGTCCGCAGTGCATGCGGACAACGAGTGCGCCTCCCCCGCGAAGCGGCGCGCCGAGCTAGAGAGACACTCACAGCGTCCCCCACCTCGCCATCCTTACCCCCGCCGGCATCGCCACGCAGCAGAGGTTCTCCGCGACCTCCGGGGCAATCCTCCACTCGCGCACCCTTTTGAGGTATCCCTCCTCGATGAAGACGTTGATCAGGTGGTAGCACGCGGAGAGGCTCACCCCGAGCTCGCGGGTGAGCACATTCGCCGTGAACCCGTCTAGCCGGCTTACGAGATCCAGGACCCGGAAGGCCGGCCCGGCGCTCTCGAACTTCGCGCCGCCACGACGCCCGAGGAACACCGACGGTCGGAAATCGCGCGCCACCGGAAGTTCGTTCTCGCTCGTCACCCGACCTATACCCCTCAAGACGTTCCACAATTCCGCACAGTAAACTACCGGCCCTCGATACCAGCCGCAACCTAGACGGGCCATTTTTCATACATTGTCGAAAAATTCCGCCTTGTAATCTTGCATCACCTCTTGAGAAACCTCGGGAGGACCCGACAGGACGCGGGCCGCCGATAGTTGTGTACAGAGTACCTGTTGGGCGGTCGGTAGCCACCGCTCACCGCCCGCTCCTGGCCTGCTCCCTGGCGACGACAGCCACATTCTCCGGGGTGAATCCGAACTTCTCTTGCAGGTCTTTGAGCGGCGTCGAAGACCCGAAGGTCTTCATGGCGATAATCCGACCGCCCGAGCCGACGTACTCCGCCCACCCGAGCGCGGAGGCCTGCTCCACGGCCACGCGCGCGGCGATGCCGGGGGGATGACGGAGTCACGGTACTCCTGGCTCTGCTGCTC
>JADDPM010000159.1 GCA_016781885.1 Rubrobacter sp. | reverse complement strand
AAGAAAAAACCCGTTTACCTGGCCCTCAACAAGAAGTGGACCACGGCCTTCGCCATCACCTACGCCATCGGGGCGGTCTCCGGGACGGTCTTGACCTTCGGGCTCGGGCTCTTCTGGCCGAGGTTCATGGACTTCGCCGGACCCATGATCGGGGTTCCGCTCTCCATCGAGGTGATGTTCTTCCTCCTCGAAGCCATCTTCCTGGGCATCTACCTCTTCGGCAGGGACAAGCTCTCGCCCTGGCTTCATTGGGCGAGCGCCATCCCGCTGTTTATCGGGGGGTTTGCGTCGATGATCGTGGTGATCCTCGCGAACTCCTGGATGAACACCCCGGTCGGGTTCGAGGTGAACGAGGCGGGAGAGGTCGTGGACGTCGCCGTCTTCGAGGCGATGTTCTCTCCTGCGTGGTACGCCGAGACGAGCCACATGAGCGTAGCCGCCTTCGAGGCCGTCGCCTTCGCCTTCGCCGCCGTCTATGCCTCCGGCATGCTGCGCGGCAGGCGTGACGAGTATCACAAGAAGGGACTGTTCCTGGGGATGATGGTCGCGACTCTGGCCGCGCCGCTCATGATCTTCTCGGGCGACCATACCGCCCGCCAGCTCGCCGTGAACGAGCCCGCCAAGCTGGCAGCGATAGAGCCTCTCTTCGAGACCCAGGAAGGGGCGGGGCTAAGCATCGGCGGCTACCCGGACGTCGAGGCTGGAGAGGTACGCTACGACATCGAGATCCCCACGCTCCTCTCGGTGCTCTCCTTCGACGACCCGAACGCCACCATCCTGGGCCTCAACGAGTTCCCGGAGGACGAGAGGCCCGACCCGCGCGCGGTCTGGTGGGCTTACGACGCGATGACAGGGATAGGCTTCTTTCTCGCCACTATCATCCCGGTGTTCTGGGTCTTCTACTGGCGTAGCCGTGGGGTCCCTACGAACAAGTTTCTCCTGGCCGCGCTGACCCTCTCAGGCTTTCTGGGGTTCCTCGCGATAGAGCTCGGTTGGATCGTGACCGAGGAAGGACGCCAGCCCTGGGTCGCCCAGGGGGTGATGCGCATCGACGAGGGCTTCTCCTTGGCCCCGGGCATCGGCGTAGCCTTTATCGGTTTCGCGCTGCTTTACGTCTTCCTCGCCTCCACGCTCATCTGGCTTTTGAAGCGCATCGCGACCGGCGCGCCGCCCGAGGAGGAGATCGAGGAAGCCCGAGAGCAGGAGGAGTCGGAGGGCGCGTATGCCCTTTGACGTGATCCTCGCGGGCGCTCTGGGGGTCTCCATCCTCCTCTTCGCCCTCGCGGGCGGGGCGGACTTCGGGGCGGGATTCTGGTCGCTGCTGGCGCGTCGGGGGGAGCGGGCCACGGAGCAGCAGCAACTCATCGAGCGGTCTATAGGACCGCTCTGGGAGGCGAACGAGCTGTGGGTGGTGGTCTCCGCCGTGATCCTGTGGAGCGCGTTCACGCCCGCGTTCGCGGCTTACGGCACCGCGCTCTTTGTACCCTTCGTGCTCGCCATCGCGGGCATTCTCTTGCGAGGGGCGTTCCTCGCGTTCCGCATCGAGGCGCAGGAGGAGGCTCCGGGGGCCTACAGGTTCTTCGGTGAGATCTTTGGGAGCATGAGCATCATAACGCCGTTCTTCCTGGGGACGGCCGCGGGGGCAATCGCCTCTGCCGGCTCCGGCTGAACGAGAACGAGCTGCCCGTGGACGGTTACTTCCAGCCCTGGTTGGGTCTTTTCCCGATAATAGTCGGCCTACTCGGTGTGGCGACATGCATTTACCTCTCGGCGGTCTACCTGACGCTCGACGCTGCCAACAACGAGCTGCTCCAGGAGGACTTCCGGCTCCGGAGGATCATCTCCGGCGTGGCTCTGGGTATCCTGGGCGTGATCGCCATACCGATAACCCGCTTCGACGCTCCCCACATGTGGGAGGGGCTCGCCCCTGGAAAGCCTGCTTCCGTGCTAATGATCGCCGCTGCGGCATCCCTGGTCGCCTCGGTCGGTCTGCTCTTTCTCCGGCGCTACTGGCTCGCCCGGGCCGCCGCGATCCTCCAGGTAGTGGCGGTCTTCTGCGCCTGGGCCGTTGCCCAGTATCCTTACCTGCTCGTCCCCGACATAACCATTCAGGACGCCGCCTCGCCCCGGTCAGTGCTCGTCGCCATGTCCGTTCTCATAATCGCCTACGTCGTCGTGCTCGGGCCATCCCTCTATCTTCTCTTCAGGCTCTTCAAGAGCAGCCCTTCCGGGAAAGAAGAGGAGTACTAGGCCCTTAGAGCTTCCGCCAATAGGCGAGTAGCGTATGTGTCAAGGAACGATGGAAAGGCTGTTGAATCACTCTGAGAGTCGCCAAGTGCGAAAAGTTGCCAGCCTATTGGCGGAGCCTCTTAGACGAGGAGTAGCTTTGCCCGTGCTCGACAAACAACATCTCCCGGAGAAAGACGCGGTGATGGACGAGTTTACGGGGCAGGTCCTCAGATGGGCGGGCGCAGCCCTGATCTTCGTGTCCGGCGGCGCGCACCTGCTGATAGCGGGCGAGCACTTTCTGGCCGCGACTTACCTTGAGATACTGTTCCTCGCAAACTTCGCCGGGTCGGCAGCGGCGGCGTTCGCCCTCTACTGGAGCCCGCGCGCGTGGGGGTGGTTGCTAGGGAGCGTGGTCGCAGGCGGGGCGTTCCTGGGCTTCTTGATAAGCCGGTTCTTCGGGCTACCCGGCGTCCCGGATTTCGAGGGGCAATGGTTCAGCATCGCGGGACTGCTCACCCTGATGATCGAGGTCGCCTTCCTGGCACTCTCCCTCCTGGCGATAACTCCCCAGGGCAGGGCTCTCCTGAGGACGGAACAGAGAAGGGTGGAGCGAGAAGAGTTCCCTCCTGCTGTGCAGGAGACGCCCGCCCACTTCGAGCGCATAGAGCAGGAGATGGCCGAGATCAGGAGCCGCACCGCCCCAAACCTCGTGGACCTGCGGAGATACGCGGAGCCGCTGGCAGTAAAGGAGCAAATGTGGCAGGGCGCGCTGGAGTATCTCTACGGCATACGCAGCACGCTCGCCTCCGCCTCTGAGAGCCGCCAGCCGGGGCCGCTCGCGGCCCTGATCGTCCTGTTCACCGTCGTGGTGCTCGTTTTACGCAGGATAGGGGGGAGAGGCGATTAGGGGCACAATGGCGCTTCCGGCGGAACTCGTCCTGGCTCGATCATATCGTAGCCAGCATCTGGTTCTGTGTCTCGACCATGCGTTTGTAGAGACCTTTGTTCTCTAGAAGCTCCGCATGGACACCGCGTTCGACTATGCGTCCCCTTTCCAGTACCAGGATCTCGTCCATCCGCTCCATGTAGACGAGACGGTGAGTAATGACTAGCGTGCCGCGCCCCGGCGTCTGCTCGTAGATGCCTGTCAGAAGCTCGTGCTCGGCGGCGGGATCGAGGTTGGCGGTCGGCTCGTCGAGGATGAGCACGGGGGCGTCCTTTAGCAGCGCCCGCGCAACCGCTACCCGCTGGCGCTCGCCCCCCGAGAGCCGCAAACCCTGTTCGTCCAGAGGGGTGTCGAACCCCTGTGGCAGGCGGCTCACGAACTCCGCTAGCCGGGCTCGCGTGAGGGCGGACCATAAGTCGTCATCGGTCGCGTCCGGCCTGGCGAGGAGCAGGTTCTCCCGCAGGGTCTCGTTGAAGAGGTGAGCATCCTGGGCGACGACGCCGATCGACCTGTGCAGGTCTTCTTCAGCATAGACCCGGAGATCATGGCCTCCTAGCCGGACCTCGCCCTCCATCGGGTCCCAGAAGCGGAGGGCGAGGCTCACTATTGTGCTCTTGCCCGAGCCGCTGGGACCAACGACCGCAACCCGGCTGCCCGGCTCTACCTTGAAGGATATATCTTCTAGAACTGGCGGCCCTTCCTCCTCGTAGCGGAAGCCAACACGGTCGAACTCTAAGGTGTAGGACGTGGGAGGCGGGAGGGGAGCCTCGGGGTCTTTGACCCGGGGCTCGGTATCTATGACCTCGAAGAGGCGCTCGCCGGCGTTTAGGGAGCGGCCGAGGAAGCGGAAGGCCGTCCCCAGCGGCTGGACTGCCTCGAAGCTCCCCAGGGTCACGAGCGCCAGGAAGGCCAGGTACACGCCCCCGATGCGACCTTCTTCCACGGATGGTATTGCGAGGACCAGGATGGTAAACATCGCGGTGTTGGAGATCAGGTCATGCAGCGTATCCTGCAACCCCGCGATGGAGGCCATCCTCTTCTGCACCCGGCTGAGCCTGCCGCCGAGATCCGAGACCTTCTGCTGCTGGCTGGCGGCCTGACCGAGGGCGAGCAGGTCCTGCACCCCCTGGACGCCGTCCACTACCTGAGCGTTTAGCT
>JADDPM010000321.1 GCA_016781885.1 Rubrobacter sp. | reverse complement strand
GACGGCTTCACCTACAACCTCAAGGTGATAAAGCCCAACGAGATCACGAAGGACGAAGTCGAGCAGGCCCTCTCCACGATGGTCCTGGTACCGGAACCCGAAGTGAGTGAACCCACCACGTCTCCTGGCCCGTCGGAACCCTCTTGGATGTCCGACGAGGAGATTGCGGCGCTTGAGGAGTTCGGTCGTGAATACGACGAGGCCGTCAGGCTTGAGGACTGGGAGGAGACCTACTCGATGCTGGAGGAGTCTTCTCAGGAGGAGTTTACCGAGGAGGAGTGGGCCGAGAAGCAGCAGATCCTGATGGACACCACCGGCTCCCCCGCCCCTCTGGAGTCGGTCAGCGTAGAGCAGGAAGAGCAAATGGCCGATGGTCCCGTCACCGTCAGGATGAGCTACGAGGATGGAAGCGACGAGACCATGACGGCGCTGATACCCCAGGTCGTGGACGACCCGAGCGAGTCCGGGGAGCCCAAGCGACTCCTGACCGAGGAAGAGATCTCCGAGCTAGAAGACCTCCCGTCTTTCCCATCGGAATCCACTGCCTCCGCCTCCCCGGAGGCCACGGCCCCCGACTCCCTCGGCCAGAGTACCGAAGAGATAGAAACCGAGGCGCAAGAGGCAGCAGAGGACTACTATCGGGCCGCTGGCTCTGAGGACTGGGATTACACCTACGATCACCTGGATTACGAGACCCAGGGCCTCTTCACCAGGGAGGAGTGGTTTCAGAAGAACGAGTGGTTCGCCGACAACGGCCAGGTGATCTACCACATAGAGTCGGTAAGGAGGCTCGGTACTAGCAGCGGCATCGTCGTGGAGGTCACGCTGAGGCTCACCTACGAGGACGGCTCCTCCTCGACCCGCACTACCTACTTCGTCTACGAGGACGGGGAGTGGAAGCACGGGTTCGGTGAGGAGGAGTACGACCTGTTCATGCCCGACGCTACCTACGAGGAGTTCGTCGAGGCCCAGCAGTAGGGGTCCTGGTCGTGGAGAGCCCTCGGGATGACCTTGGCAGGTTTGTTCACGGAGTCGGATCAGGACCAGGAGAACCCTACGATCTAAACCTTTTACCGTAGGTCTGGTCTCACGAAATACCCCAGTCTGTCAAGCGCTCGGGGACTCCAACGGGAGAGCGGGTACCCCCAAAAGGTCACGCCGAGGTTAGAAGAGAATCGATGATTTTGTCCAGGTATCCTCGTAACTCACCTTACGCACTAACTTGAGA
>JADDPM010000005.1 GCA_016781885.1 Rubrobacter sp. | reverse complement strand
GAACCCCTTTTCAGACGGTTTCTAACAGCGGTTTGCAGCGTAGCTGACCCACTAGCATCATGGGCGCATGAACGCCTCTTACTCCGGAGACCTGCGCAAGAAGATAGTCAAAGCCCTCCGTCCCGACATGAGCAAGAGCGAAGCCACTCGCACCTTCTCCGTGAGCCTCTCCTCAGTCAAACGCTATGCCAAGATGGCTGACGAGGGGTACTCGCTCGCTCCGAAGAAGAGGCCTGGCTCGAAGCCGAAGATCGGCGAGGACGCCAGACGGCTGCTGGAGGCCGACCTGCAGGAGCGCCCGGCGGCGACGCTCCCCGAGAGGCGCGAGTACCTGCGGAGGGTCGCGAGCGTGCGGGTGAGCGAGTCGACCGTGAGCAGGATGCTCAAGCGCCTGGGATGGACCCGAAAAAAAGACAGGTGGGAGCGAGCGAACGCGACGAGTGGCTCAGAGCGGCTGGCGGACACTGGTCGCCGAGGCCCTCGAAGCGGGACGCTTGGTGTTCGTGGACGAGATGGGCGCCAACACCTCGCTGGCACCCCTCCACGCTTGGTCGAGGCGTGGGGAGCGGGCGCGTTGCTCGGTGCCACGCAATCGCGGAAAGAACACGACGCTCTTGGCGAGCATGACCTCTGAGGGGATGGGGCCGTGCTTGGCGGTGGTCGGGGGCACCACCAAGGAGGTCTTCGAGGCGTACATCGAACGGGTGCTGGCGCCCACGCTCCGAGCTGGGCAGGTCGTGGTTGCGGATAACCTCGCGGCGCACAAGGGTGAGGAGGTGTGTGAGTTGGTCGAGGCGCAGGGCTGCGAACTGCTCTTCCTGGCCGCCCTGCTCGCCGGACTACAACCCCATCGAGGAGGCGTTCTCGAAGATCAAAGGCCTTTTGCGCAAGGCGGAGACGCGCACTCGCGAGGCGCTGATCGAGGCGATGGGGGCGGCGATCTCGGCGGTCACGACCCGGGACGCTCGGGGCTTCTTTGAGCATTGCGGCTACCGTCTAACGGGTCAACTGCTATGACGGACGCTGTACAACACGCCCGAGGAGCTACCCGTCAAGAAAGGACCCTACGACATCGCCCGGCGCGACCCGCGGTTTATGCCCTTCAGGGTCGCAAAGAGCACCTCGAAGGCCGAGAACATCAACGTGGCGCTCGCCAAGGCCCGGAGCGCGTTCGTGGGGATCTTCGACGCCGACCACCATCCGGAGCCCGACATCTTCATCCGGGCGTGGCGGTGGCTCTCGAACGGGTACGACGTAGTGCAGGGCCACAATGTCATATGCAACGGGATGCGTCGTGGTTGACGTGCCTGGTGGCGGTGGAGTTCGAGGTGATCTACGCCTTGAGCCACCCCGGTCGGGCCCGGCTGCACGCCTTCGGGCTCTTCGGTGGCTCGAACGGCTTCTGGAGAACGGACCTTATGCGCGAGACCAAGTTCCGCAAAGCCATGCTGACGGAGGACATCGACTCGTTGATGCATATAATCGAGGCCCGCTACAAGATCGTCGTCGACCCGCGGTTGATCTCGCGGGAGCTCGCGCCCCAGTCCCTGACGGGCCTCTGGCACCAGAGGATGCGCTGGGCGCAGGGCTGGCTCCAGGTCTCTTTGCGGCATCTGCGCTACGGCCTCTTCTCGTCGAAGCTGACACTCAGGCAGAAGCTCGGCTTCCTGCACCTGCTGGACTAGCGTGAGGTCTACCCCTGGATCTCGCCGCAGATGTTCCCGATCATCGGGTTCTGGATCTGGAAACCGGAGACCGTCAACTGGTTCGTGCCGATCTTCGTCTTGACCACGATCTTCACCTTGAGCGCAGGTTCCGGACAGGCCCTCTTCACCTACCTCCTCGCCACGCCCGATCTCCGGAAGCGCAAGCTCTGGTTCGCCTACTACCTCATCATGTCGCCGCTCTTCTATACAGAGTTCAAGAACCTCATCCACAGGGTGGCGCAGATCAAGCAGTTGATGGGAGAGCAGGAATGGAAGGCAACCTCCCGGCAGGGCCGCCAGGAAGTCGTGCGCCGGGTGTATAGCGCTAGTCATTGCAGTGGGCCACCTCTGTTTCGCTGACCTTGGAGAGCGACAAGGGGGGCATCGAGACTCCCGGCACAATGGTACCGAGCAGGGGAAGGCTCGGGGGTCCAATGTCATTGCATACTGCTATAGGAGGCCGCATCCGAAGACGTGAGTGAGAGCCATCCGGAACCAATGGAGCCGGCCCGGGAAACTTCGCGGGAGATCCCGAGCCGCGTTACCGAAGATCGACTCCGCTTCGAGGAGCTTGAGGCGTACCGCGGCATCGCGGCGCTGCTAGTTGTGGTGTTCCACGCCTACCAGCACACGCGCGAGGGTTCGGGAAGGTATGTCTACGAGGGCACCCCGCTCCACCCGTTTTTCCTCAGCCTGGACGTGACCGTGCCCTGGTTATTCATACTCTCGGGGTTCCTGATCTTCCTACCCTTCGCCCGCGCCGCGATAAAGAGAGGAACTCCCCGGTCCGCCCGGGGCTTCCTGATTTGCCGGGCTATACGCATCATACCGCTCTACTACGTCGCCATCCTCTCCGATGAATCCTGCGCCACGACAACTACCCGGGGCAGTGGCGGGACCTGCTGCAGCATCTGACGTTCACCCAGGTCTTCGACCGGAAGCGCATCTTCTGGACCATCGGGCTGGCGTGGTCCCTGGCCGACGAGGTGACCTTCTACGTACTGGTGGCGGGCTTCGGTCCTTTGGCCTACCGGATTTGCGGCCGGCTGGCCACGCGACAGGCGCGGGTGGTCCTGCTCGCCGCGGCGGTCGGAGCTTTGGGGCTCGTGAGCATGCTCTACAAGTGGTGGGCGTTCTACGTGGCCCGCATCCCCGGGGATGACTGGCCGGTCTATTTCGGGCCCGTGGCGAAGCTGGACACCTTCGCCACGGGTATGCTACTCGCCGTCGTCGTGGTCGCTGGCGATCGCTTCAGGGTCGGCGGGGTGGCTCCGGCGCTCTTGCAACTGGTCGGGGTCTCAGTCCTCGTCGCCACCTGCCTCCTGCGCGCCGGCAGCACGCCCGTCGGTCTCTACGTCCATACCCTCTCCGGCGTAGCGTTCGCGCTCGTCCTCGTCTCAACCGTGCTGGTCGGCGAAGCCGGGCGCGGGTCGTTTCGGCAGCGACTGCTGGCGCGACCCTTGCTCCAATTCCTGGTCCTGGTCTCCTACGGCATCTACATGTGGCACGAGCCGATCCTGATCAAGCTTGGCAAGCGCAACGTGTTCATCCAGAATACTCCGGATGCCTTCCTGTCGAACGCGCTCGTCCTCACGATCCTCTCGATCACGGCGGCCGCTTTGAGCTATGGGGCTTGGAGCGACCGGCGATGCGCCTGCGAGACCTGTTCACCCGAGAAGGGCGCCTGATCCAGCGCTACTCCAGGTAGCAAGGATCGAAGAGGTTGGCTCACCCAACTCTTCTTCAGCGGGCAGTATGTCGCCGGGCACGTCGACGTACGACAGCGGTCCTGCGCTCCACTACCGCCGCAACCACTCGCCTTCGTCCTTCCCCACCCCACATTTACATGGATCTTCGGAACGGGCGACCCTTTCAATGGTTGACGGCGCGCATCTGCTCCTCGGCGTAGCGCTCGCCGGTGACAGAGCCTTTAGGCATCGCCTCCTCGATGCGCCTCAAGTCCTCGCTGGTAAGCGTTATCTCGACGGCGGCGGCATTCTCCTCGAGGTACTTGCGCCGTTTGGTGCCCGGGATCGGCACGATGTCCTCGCCCTGGTGGAACAGCCACGCCAGCGCGAGCTGGCCGGGGGTAGCATCTTTCTCGGCGGCGATCTCCTTCACGCGCTGGACGAGCTCGAGGTTCTTGCGGAAGTTCTCCTCCTTAAAGCGCGGGTAGCGGCCGACGCGGGTATCGCCCTCCGGCAGATCGGAGATGCTCTTCCAGCGTCCGGTCAAGAAGCCGCGTCCCAGCGGGCTGTACGCGACGAAGCCGATCCCGAGCTCGCGTACCGCAGGCAAGATCTCATCCTCCACGTCCCTCGAAAAGAGCGAGTACTCCGACTGGAGCGCGCTGATCGGATGCACTGAGTGCCCCCGCCGTATCGTACCAGCTCCCGCCTCGGAGAGACCCAGATATTTCACCTTACCAGCCTCCACAAGCTCCTTCATCGCACCCACGGTCTCCTCGATCGGCACCTCCGGGTCAACCCGGTGCTGGTAGTAGAGGTCTATGTGGTCCACCCCGAGCCGGCGCAGCGAGGCATCGCACGCGTTTTTTACGTACTCGGGCTTGCCGTTGACCCCGACCCAGCTCCCGTCCTCGCGCCGCTCGTTGCCGAACTTGCTTGCGAGGATCACCTGGTCTCGCCTGCCCTTTATCGCTTCGCCGACGAGACGTTCGTTGGTAAAAGGACCGTACACGTCAGCCGTATCGAGGAAGGTGACGCCAAGCTCTATGGCCCGGTGTATCGTGGCTATCGACTCGGCTTCGTCGCCGGTGCCGTAGAACTCGCTCATCCCCATGCACCCGAGCCCCATCTCCGAGACTACCAACCCCTGATCCCCCAACCTCCGCTGCCGCATGCTTCTCCTCCATCCGGTCGCCCGTGTCGGCGTCTGCGTGGCCGCCCATCCGCCCGGCCAGTTTATACGAAGTCCCCGTAGGGAAGCCGGGAGTTTAGATCCCGGCCCTCCAGGCAATCATGTACTCGACGAGAACGAGGGAGAGGAGACCAGGATCATGGCCCAGTGCGACGTGTGCGGTAACCAGTACGACAAAGCCTTTGAGGTAACAGTGCCCGGCGAGGGGCCGCGGACGTTCGACAGCTTCGAGTGCGCGATCCACGCGCTCGCCCCTCCCTGTGAGCACTGCGGGGTAAAGGTCATCGGCCACGGTGTGGAGGCGAACGGCTCTTTCTACTGCTGCGCCCACTGCGCCCGTATGGCCGGCGCGACCGAAGCGCAAGACCGCGCCTGAAGGCGGGTTCCGGTCCTCTCCTAACCTGCGCTGCGGTCCGGCTCCGGCAGCCGCCCCATCACGGAGCGCAGCCCGAAGTCGCCCGGAAGGTCCGAGGTAAAGCGGCGAAAGCAAGAACCCTGCGAGCATCCAGCCTGACCTCGTGGCCGGCCAAGTGCGGGAAGATAGCCCGCGCGGCGTAGACGGGGTCCTTCCCCTTGAGGCGCACGAGCCCCTTGCGCTTGCGGGCGCCCTCCTCTTTCATCACGTAGAGGCTCGATTCCCCCGCCCCGGCGCAGCAAACCGCAAGCCGGTGCCAGTCGAGGACTAGAGCCTCACCGGCCCGGAGCATCTCCCGCGCCGCCGGCGTCAAACTCACCTTAAACTCGTACGGGTTCATGCTGCCAGTGTATCAAAGACACCGGCCCCGATCGGGCCGCCGCCGGTGTTGCGTTTTCAAGGAGAGGACCCGTAACCGGGGGGTAGAGGTTCTACGCGCCAGGATTACCGGCGAAGACGTTCAGGACTATCACGCCCACCAGGATCAGGCCGATGCCGACGAGGTGGGCCGGACCCAGCATCTCCCGCCAGATGAGTACCCCGATGAGCACGGAGCCGACCGTGCCGAGCCCCGACCAGATGGCGTAAGCGATGCCCAAGGGGAGCAGCCTGAGACTCAAGGAGAGGAAGTAGAACGCCGCGCAGTACCCCATCACCGCCACCACGGACGGCCCGAGCCGGCTGAAGCCCTCGGAGGCTTTGAGACCGGCGGTCCCGATCACCTCACCTACGATAGCGAGGACCAGGAGCAGCGATGCAAAAGGATTCACTAAAACGACCTCCGGAACGACGCCAGCAAAGCCCCTAGATTATGCCAGTGTCTTCCTTGCCCAAACCCTCAGTCAGCCCCCGCGGGCAAACCAGAACCGCCCGACGCTCTACTCGCCCCGGCGTTCGCGGTAGCGGTTGGTGATGGGCATGCGACGGTCGCGGCCGAAGGAGCGGGCGGTGACCTTTATGCCGGTCGGGGCCTGGCGGCGCTTGTACTCGGCCCGGTCCACGAGCTGCACGGCGCGCCTCACGTCCTCCTCGTCGAAACCGGCGGCGACGATCTCACCGATCCCCTTGTCCTCCTCTATGTACGCTTCGAGGATCGGGTCGAGGACCTCGTAGGGCGGCAGCGAATCTACGTCGCGCTGGTCCTCCCGAAGCTCGGCTGAGGGCTCCTTGGTAAGGATGGAGTCCGGGATAACCTCACGGCCCTCTACCTCGTTTATATAGCGGCAGACGCGGTAGACGAGGGTCTTTGGGACGTCCCGGATCACGGAGAAACCGCCGGCGGTGTCGCCGTAGAGCGTCGAGTACCCGACGCTCGTCTCGCTCTTGTTGCCGGTGCTGAGAACGATCCAACCAAACTTGTTGGAGAGAGCCATGAGGATATTCCCGCGTACCCTGGACTGTATGTTCTCCTCCGTCTCGTCCTCCGGCAGTCCCTTGAAGCTCTCCTCCAGCATCTCCCTGTACGCATCAAAGGCGGGACCTATGGGTATCATCTGCGAGTCTATGCCGAGGTTCTTGACGAGCGCCCGCGCGTCGGTGTTGCTCGCCTCGGAGGTGTATTTGCTCGGCATGAGCACGCCGGTAACGTTCTCGGGGCCCAGAGCGCGGGCTGCGACGGCCGCGCCAAAGGCGGAGTCGATCCCGCCTGAGAGCCCGAGGACGGCCCGCGAGAAGCCGTTCTTGCGGAAGTAGTCCCCGAGCCCCAGGACCAGCGCCTCCAGCACCTCGCCCTCCTCGGAGAGCTGCGGCTCCACACGGTGCTCGATGCCGGCCGACTCTTCCTTGGTCTCCGGCTTGGGGAGCGGCAGATCAACGATCTCGAGCAGGTGGTCGGGATCCTCCTTGCGGGGGCGGGGGTCGTGGAGGCGGTGGAAGATGGCCTCCTCGGGGTGTATCTCCACGAAGAGGAGGTCCTCCTCGAACTGCTTGGCGCGGGCGACGAGGCGCCCCTCGGGGTCGAAGACCGCGGAGCGGCCGTCGAAGACGAGCTCGTCCTGGCCACCGACGAGGTTGCAGAAGACGACGTAGCAGCCGTGATCCGAGGCTCTGACGCCGAGCATCCTCTCCCTTGAGGCCCCCTTGAGACGGTGATATGGGGAAGCTGAGACGTTCAAGAGCACGCCCGCCCCACCGAGGGCCTGCTCGCGCGGGGGGCCGCCCGGATACCAGATATCCTCGCAGACGCTCAGGCCCACGAGGTTGCTTCCTACTTTGAGGATCGGGGTCCCCGAACCCTCGCGGAAGTAACGGTTCTCGTCGAATACGCCGTAGTTCGGCAGGAAATGCTTGTGGTAGCGATGCAGGATCTCACCGCCGGAGACGACGGCGCAGGCGTTGTACAGGTCGCCGTTGAGGTCGACGAACCCTATCGCCGCCGCTACCCCCTCCGGCACCCTCCCCGCGAACTCCTCCAGCGCACGCAAGTTATCCCGGATAAAGCTCGGCCGGAGGAGCAGGTCCTCCGGTGGGTAGCCGGTCGTGGTCAGCTCCGGGAAAGCGACCAACTCCGCGCCGCCCTCTACCGCCTGCGCGAGAGCATCCGCCGCCTTCTCCACGTTCCCCCACACGTCGCCCACGACTGTGTCGATCTGGGCCAGCGCCACCTTCATGCCGCTAATGATATAGCTTCCGGGGATTCGCCGTCAGCCGTTGGCGGCCGTACCGCGCGGCTTCGCCAAAGAAAGGCCGGCATCCGGGAATTAGAATCTATGCCGTGGGCACGAGAGATGACCAGTCGAACCCTACCGAAGGTCTGCCTAACCCATCGTCGGGTCCCCTGCGCTGCGCGGCGTTGGCGGCTGGGCTACTAGAGGATACCTGTGCGCAAGCCACCGGCGACCTTGTGCGACGCGGCGTGGTGCGAGCGTTGGCGCGAGACCTGAGGGTCGAGATCGAGGTGCTCGCCGATCTGGCAGACCGGGAGACGGCCGTGGTCGAAGGGGCGCTGCGAGCGGCGGACGTGGCGAACCTCGCGGCCTCGACGCTCGCGGAGTTGCCCGAATTCCTGCGTCCAGGAGGCGGCGGCCTCCGCCCACCTGGCCGCCGGCGCCGCCCGGGCCCTGCACGCCCTGGCCGAAGCGGGCGTCATCCACGCATCAGGAGATCAGGGGCAGAGCGCGCTCGCGGACGCAAGGGGGGTGGCGTGGCGGGCGCGGCTCGCCGCCCGTCAGGCGGATGAGTTCCTGGAGGACGAAGGCTAGAAGACTGCCCCGGGTAGCCCTCCGGCCAGGACCGTGCGGACGGCGCGGGCGGCGCGCAGGAGGTAGTCGTCCTCCCCGGGGACGAAGTCGGCGAGGCTTATCTCAGCAGAGCGCCTCTCTCCGTCCGCCCACTCCTCGACCCGGACTTTGGCTCCCCCGCACAGCGCCTCCACGTCAGCGAGGTTGAGGCTTACCACCGCGGCGACCTCCTCCTCCTGGAGGCACAGATCATCGGGGGTGAGGGCCCTCACGAGCAGGAAGACGTGCTGGACCTCGCGGTCTGTTCCGGCGGGTATCTGGAGCTCGGCCCTGCGGGTCCCGAGCGGCATCAACTCGTCGGGGGTAACTTTGAGGCCCAGCTCCTCCTCGATCTCCCGGAGACCGTCGAGCGGCTCCTCGCCCGCGCCGAGGTGCCCGCCGACGGTCACGTCCAGTCTGTCGGACCAGGTCTCCTTCCCCGACGCACGGCGCTGCACGAAGAGGTACGGCCCGCCGTACTCCGTCTGCGGAGAGAAGATCCAGCAGTGAAAGCACCGGTGCCACAACCCCGCCCGGTGCGCCTCGCTTTTCCAGACGATCTGCCCGGTCTTCTCCCCTCGTTCGTCCAGAAGGTCTATTCTCTCGTCCATCGCCGTAGGTTAGCATCCCGTACACGGCTACTGGCGAAGGAGGCGCGTTGATCGACGTGGTGATAACGAGCTACCTGGAAGAGGAGCACGTACAAAGTATACGGGCTGTGGACGAGAGGCTGCGAGTGCTCTACCGCGAGGACCTGGTTCCGCCGCCGCGCTGGCCAGGCGACCATGTAGGACCTCCCGGATGGCGCCGCACGCCACAGGGAGACGAGGAGCTTCTAGCTATGCTCCGGGAGGCAGAGGTGCTCTACGACTTCCCCCGAGGCCAGGTAGAGGACCTCTTCAGGGTCGCCCCGAGACTGCGGTGGGTGCAGGCGAGCATGGCCGGCGCAGGAGAGGTCGCCGAGCGCGCGGGGCTGCAAGACACAGACGTGACCGTCACGACGGCGAGCGGGGTCTACTCGGGACCGCTAGCCGAGTTCGTGATGATGGCGCTACTCCAGCACGTCAAGGATCTGGAACGCCTGCGACGCGACAAGGCGGAGAGGCGCTGGCGTGAGGTGCACACCGAGACGCTGCACGGGAAGACCCTGTGCGTGGTGGGGATGGGGAACATAGGACGGGCGATAGCGACCCGGGCACGGCCCTTCGGGATGCGTGTGGCCGGGGTGAAGCGGACCGTTCGTGAGGACGACGAGGCGTGGGGCTACGCAGACGAGCTGTACGAGACCGAGGACCTGTATGCGGCGCTCCGGGAGGCGGACTACGTGGCCGTCGCACTGCCGGGTACGCCCGAGACTCACCGGCTCCTGGACGCGCGGGAGATCTCCGCGATGAAGCCCGAAGCGTACTTCGTGAACGTTGGACGAGGCAGAGTGGTGAACGAGGCGGCGCTCGTCGAGGCATTGGAGGGCGGGCATCTCGCGGGGGCCGCGCTCGACGTGTTCGAGGAGGAGCCGCTGCCGGAGGAGAGCCCATTGTGGAACCTGGAGAACGTCATCATAAGCCCCCACTCGACGGACAACGTGCCAGGCCTGACGAACGAGCTGCAAACAGAGCTCTTCCGCGAGAACCTCCGCCGCTACCTGGATGGGGAGCCGCTAGTCAACGAGCTGGACAAGAAGTTGCTCTACTAGATCGGCCGTCCCGGACCTCTGGTTTGCCAAAGGGAGAGGCGTAGAGTATCTTCGAGGATTATCGTGGAACGTGACGAGATACAAAGTACTAGCGTGCCGCCGGGTTCCTACGCGGTGCTCCCCCGGCGGCGCGGGTCGACGCGTTCGCTTAGGAGGGGTTCTTGGAAGGGATAGTTTTCTCGGGGCTCAAGCTCTTCGCCGCGCTTCTTCTGGTGGCCCTGAACGGGTTGTTCGTCGCTGCGGAGTTCGCGTTTGTGAAGCTCAGGGTGACGAGGGTCGAATCGATGGTGCAGGAGGGCCGGATGTCGGCTGGCCTAGTCAAAGAGGCTACCCAGAATCTCGACTCCTACCTCGCCGTGACCCAGCTCGGCATCACGATCTCCTCGCTGGGCCTGGGCGCTCTAGGTGAGCCGGCGATCGCCCGCCTCATCGACCCGCTGCTCGCGCCTCTTTTCCCGGAGAGCTTGGTCCACGCCGTCGCCTTCGCCATAGGCTTCGGGATCATCACGTTCCTTCATGTAGTCTTCGGTGAGCTGGCGCCCAAGAGCGTCGCCATCGTCAAGCCGGAGGGGACCTCGCTGCTCGTGGCGCCGTTCATAAAGTTTTTCTACTATATCTTTTTGCCCGGCACCTGGCTCTTCAACGGGACGGCCAACGTCTTCGTAAGGGCCTTCGGTATCCCGCCAGCCTCCGAGACCGAGGAGACCCATTCCGAGGAGGAGTTGCGCATGATCATCGGCCAGTCGGCTAAGCAGGGCGTTCTGGAGGAGGACGAGGAGGATATGCTCAAAGCGGTCATCCAGCTCGAGGAGACCCGGGCGCGGGAGATCATGGTGCCGAGGCCGAACGTAGTAGCGTTACCGGCCGAGATGGGGTTAAAGGAGCTTGTCTCTGTGGCGGCGACGGGCGTTTACACCCGCTACCCGATCTTCGAGGACGGCTCCATCGACAGGGTAATAGGGGCAGTGCACGTCAAAGATGTTCTGCGCGCCGTCGAGGCCCACGGCGGCCTGGAGGCGGAAGTGACAGCCAAAGACCTTATGCGCGAGGTCCTGACGGTCCCCGAGAACCGGCGCATCGACCAGATCTTGGAGGACTTCCAGAAGCAGGAGATCCAGATGGCCATCGTCATCGACGAGTGGGGCTCTTTCGAGGGGCTCTTCACAGTCGAGGACATCCTGGAAGAGATCGTAGGCGAGATCCGGGACGAGTTCGACGAGGAGAAGCCGTCGGTCCGCAGGTTAGGCGACGGCTCCTACTCGATAGATGGCCGCGCCCCGATCCATCTCGCCAACGAAGCCCTGGATTCCGACTTTACGAGCGAGGACTTCGACACCATCGGCGGGCTCGTCCTCGGTCACCTCGGACGCCCCCCCGAGGTCGGCGATGAGGTCATCCTCGATAGCTATACCTTGCGCGTAGACGAGGTAGATGGGCCCCGCGTCGCCCAAGTCGTCGTGCGTGAACGTGGTGGGGAAGAGGATGCGCCTGGTTAACTCCCAGCCTGCGGGGGCGCGGATACGACGTCCCAAACCCGAACGCCGACGGCCGGGTTCAGCGAAGTCTCGACGACCTGCCTCGCAAGAGCTTCACGGTCGCCCATAGGCTCACGAGCGCCCATATTCCTTCGAGCAGCAGGAAGCCCCACTGCCCCTCGACGACCGCGACCGCGGCCAGGACGGCCGAGCCGGCGAAGTTCAGCAGCGCATACGAGAGGTTCGCTGGGCCGATATAGCGTAGCTGGTTTGCGGCGTAGGCTACGAGGATCGCGAGAGCGCCCGCGACCGAGATTAGCTGGATCATTTTAATGGCCTCCCGGAAAACGGCGTCCGCAGACGCTATGAGAACGAGACGTAGATAGCGGCTACGACGAGCGTCAGGACTATGCTGATGATCAGCAGCTCTCTCAAAGCCTCCTCCTCCCTATGACTGCACGGCGGGACGCTCTTGCAGAGCGTAGAGTCTAGAGTAGAGACCGCCGGAGGCGACAAGATCATCGTGGACACCGGTCTCGGCGACTTGACCGTCCTCGATTACGAGTATCTCGTCTACGTCCTTGACGAGCCTGAGCTCGTGGGCGATGACGAAGGTGGTCCGGCCGGCGGTTAGCTCTCGCCAATGGGCCTCGACGGCCTCCGCAGCCTCGGCGTCCAGACCGGACTGGGGCTCGTCGAGGATCAGGATGGGAGCGTCGCGCAGCATCGCGCGGGCGATTGAGACACGCTGGCGCTGCCCGCCCGAGAGGCTCTCGCCCCGCTCCGAGAGCACGGTCTCGTAGCCCTCGGGCATCTCCCGGATGAATACGTCGGCTCCGGCGAGACGGGCTGCCTCCTCGATCTCCTGCATCGCCGCCCCGGGTTTGCCGTAGGCGATGTTCTCGGCTACTGTGGCCCGAAAGAGCATCGGCTCCTGGGGGACGAAGGCGATCTGGTCGCGCAAGGACTTCAGGGTGTACTCTTTTATATCCCCGCCATCTACGAAAACCCGCCCCCCTCGTGGATCGTAGAGGCGGGCGAGGAGGCTGGTTACGGTAGTCTTGCCCGCCCCGCTCACCCCCACGAGCGCGACCCTGCTGCCGGGCTCGGCCTCGAAGCTCATCCCGCGCAACACCTCTCCGGCTTCCTCCTCGTAAGAGAAATGGACGTCCTCGAACGTTACGCGGCCCTCGAACGGCGGCGCAGGACGAGCGTTCGGGTCTTCTTTTACGGTAGGTTCGGCGGTGAGGAGCTCGACGATACGCTCGCCGGAGACCAATGATTTACCGATCTGGTTCACCTGCCGGGAGAGCGCCCAAAGGGGAGAGAGGAAGAGCCCGAGGTAGGAGACGAAGACTGTCAGGCCGCCCACGGTGAGGGTGCCCGCGAGCACCTGGCGGGTGCCGAAGTAGACGACGAGCGCGGTACCTATCCCGCCGACGACGCCGAGCAGGACGCTGAACTTCGCCTCTATCGCCGAGGAGTCCACGCTGGCGGTCAGAGAGTCGCGGCTCTCCTTGCGGAAGCGGTCTATCTCGTCGTCCTCGCGGGTGAAGATCTTGACGGCGCGTATCCCCGTTACGGCCTCCTGGATGACCGATGTTATCGCTCCCTCCTTCGTCCTCACGACACGCATCCTCTCTATAAGGGCGAGCCGGTAGCGCTTGACGGCTAGGAAGAGGAACGGAACGGTGAGGAGCGCGAGCAGGGTGAGCTGCCAGTTCAGCCACACCATCACCACGAGCATCCCGATCAGTATTAGAAAGGAAGATCCGACCTCGACGATGGAGTCTACGAGCAGGCTCCGAACCTCCTTGACGTCACTGGTGACGCGCGTGATGGTATCGCCGGTCCGCCTCTTGCCGTGATAGTCGAGACCTAAAGCGTGGACCTTGCGGTAGAGCGCGTCGCGCATGTCGAAGACGGTCTCCTGGCCGAGCTTCGAGAGGAGATAGCGCCGGGAGGCGGTGACGCCCCGGCTGGTCGTGGAGATGACGACGACCAGCACAGCGATGGCCGCGAGTAAGACCGGCTGGCTCAAAGGGATGGGTAGCGTCTGGTCGCCGAGGATGTAGTCGAGGATCAGGGCGAGCGGCCACGGCTGGGCGAGGCTCGTCCCCGTCTCCAAGAGCAACAGGAAGAGCGCCAGAAGCAGACCCTTCTTACGCGGCCTTAGAAACGGCCCGAAGTGCGAGAGGGCGGTCCTCGTACGCCCGAGACTCTCCGCAGCCTCCGAGAACTTCTCCCTAACCCTGACGTCGAATACGGACATAGAGTTAGGATACCTCACCATGAAAGAGTAGAATGTGTGAGCAAAGCCAGAGAGAGACCCGAGATGAGGGAGGGGCATGCAGCGTGGCGCGTAGGGTTGTGGCCGCAGTCGAGGACCTGTTGTTCAGGAGCAAGATCTCGGAGACCGCCAATACTCTCGGCGTCGAGGCCCTCTTCCCGCGCAGCCCGAGGAAGCTCGTCGAGCAGGCGTCCTCCTCCCCGCCGGACCTCCTCGTCCTCGACCTCAACTCGGCGCGCTACGAGCCCCTGAACCTGCTCAGGGAGATAAAGTCCGACGAGGCGTTGAAGGACGTGCCCGTGGTCGGCTTCCTCTCCCACGTCCAGAAGGACCTCGCCGTCGCGGCCCGCGAGCTCGGCTGCGACAGGGTAATGGCCCGCAGCGCTTTCACCAGAGACCTGCCCGAGGTACTCGCCGGCGGCCGGGTTGTCTGAGACCGGGCGCTCCTGGGAGCGGCTCTCCTCGCAGAGGCTAATGCAGACCCCATACTTCGCCCTGCGCTCGGACAGGTTGCGGCTGCCGGACGGGGCCGTAAAGGATGCGTACTACATACTCGAACGACCGGATGCGGCGATCGTCTTCCCGTTGACCAAGTCGAACGAGGTCGTGCTCGTGCGCCAGTACCGGCCGCCGATAGAGCGAGTCGAGCTTGGGCTCCCGGCGGGCCTCGTCGAGGAGGGCGAGAAACCTCTCGTGGCGGCCCGGCGGGAGCTTCTTGAGGAGACCGGCTACGGGGGCGGCGAGTGGGAGACTTTGGGCTCTCTGGCCTCCTCGCCGAGCCTCAAGGACAATTGGGCGTACCTCTACCTCGCCCGCGGCGTGGAGCTCACGTCTCCCCCGAGCCCCGACGAGTACGAGCGGGTCGAGGTCGTGCTCGTGCCCGTTAGCGAGATGTTAGGAGAGATACGCGCCGGCAACATCGTCAGCTCCAGCGGCGTCGCCGCGATACTGCTCGCCCTGGAAGCCCTTAGAGGCTCCGGTTAGAGAATTAGCAACATCTTGGTAAACGACGTGCCCACCCTCCTCTACTGAGGTGATGCCTTCCGCCTGTATGCGGTGCGTGAGGATGAAGTCTCCGACGAGCCGTAATGAGACAACCGCGATAACCTCGCCGACAAGCACTTCCTCGACCGTGTAAACCACCGGCAAGACCTCCCGAGAAGGGAGGTCCACGATGAGCGTCTCCCAGGACGTAGAACGGCCTCGTAGACAAACGGCGGCTGGTGGAGGCTCCGGTCGAGCACGAAGCCGGGGTAATTCATGGCCGTAATAGGCGTGATCACGGGCGTGATCTTCCTGGGGGTGCTGTTCGTATACCTGCTGTGGCGTACCGGTGAAGACGGCCCGCGAGCCCGTCCGAAAAGCCCGTCCACAAGACCGCGACGGCCGCTCCATGAGTAGCATCTCCGGCATGCCGGAGCCCTTGTGATCGTGGATAAGCTATAGTTTGGCCTTTGCGCCGGAGGGCGCCGCGTGGCACCGTGACAGACGGAGAGGGAGAGACGCATGGCCGGCGGAGCTGGTAGAGCAACGGTAAGGGCGCTCGGCGAGGAGGCCGAGGACCTCGGGAGGATGGCGGAGGACGTGCGGGCGGGGCTACTCGGCGTACCAAAAGACCTCTCGCCCTGGCCCAAGTACTTCTACGATGCGAGGGGTTCGGAGCTCTTCGAGGAGATAACGGAGCAGCCCGAGTACTACCAGACCCGGACGGAGCTCTCGATACTGGAAGAGAAGGCCCCGGAGATCATGCGACGGACCCGCTGCCGCGAGCTCGTCGAGCTCGGGAGCGGCTCGGCGAGCAAGACCCGCGCCCTGCTCGACGCAATGATGGAAGCCGGCAAGGGTCCGACACGCTACGTACCGTTCGACGTCAGCGAGAGCGCCGTGACGGGCAGTGCCGAGAGGCTCTTCGAGGAGTACCCGGAGCTTGAGATCCGAGGCTACGTCGGGGACTTCGACCACTCTCTAGAGCGCCTGCTGGAGCGTCCGGAGCCGGACGGCCCCGGAAGGCTCGTCATCTTCCTCGGGGGAACCCTAGGCAACTTCACGCCGGAGCGCCGGAGGGAGTTCCTCGGCAGGTTGAAGAACGGGCTCGGGGAGCGGGACCACCTCCTGATCGGGGTGGATCTCGTGAAGGACTCGTCCGTAATAGAGGCCGCCTACGACGACTCGGCGGGTGTGACGGCCGCGTTCAACAAGAACCTCCTGCGTGTCCTGAACCGCAAGCTCGGCGGCGAGTTCGATCCAGACCTCTTCGCTCACCGGGCAACCTACAACCACGAGGAATCTCGCCTGGAGATGTGGCTGGACTCGGAGGTTTCCCAGAGCGTGCCGGTCGCGGCCCTGAATATCGAGGTTCCCTTCGAGGAGGGCGAGGGGATGCGCACGGAGATCAGCACGAAGTTCACCCGCGAGTCGGTGACCGGGGCTTTCGGCGAGTCCGGTCTCCGCATGCTCGGCCTCTACACCGACGATCAGGACCTCTTCGGCCTCGCCCTCGGCGCGCCCGCATAACTGTTCCAATCCGGCCACAAGGAGGCTATAGTTAGTCCAGGAAGGTCGGCGAACCCCTAAGGTGGGAAGCATATGAGCACGGATCTTCGTCAGGTCCAGAAACACCTCAAGGAGAAGTACCGCAACGAGCCTGGCTCCTCGCGGATAACTCTCAAGGCAAACGGAAGCGAGACCGACACCCCGATGTCCTGCTCCGTGGACATAGGCCGGGCGGTCTACGAGGCTGAGGCACACGCCGGTGTCGGCGGCATGGGCACCGCCGCCTGCTCCGGTGATCTACTATTAGGGGCGCTCGCCGCGTGTGCCCAGATTACGTGCCAGATGGTCGCCTCCGCGATGAACGTCCCCACCAAGAGCATAGAGGCCACCACCGAAGGAGACCTGGACCTCGCCGGCACTCTAGGCATCTCCAAAGAGGCACGAGTAGGCTTCGAGAACATACGTCTGATCCTGAAGATCGACGCGCCCGAGGCCACGCCCGAGCAGATAGACTCCCTGCACGAAAAGACCGAGCAGTACTGCGTCGTCATGCAGACCCTCAAGGACCCCCCGAACCTCTCTACTGAATGGGTCCGGGAGGCAGAGGATACGACAGAATAACCAACGCGAACCGCTCGCGCCGGAGATCCAGACGGGCACGAAGCCGTATCAAGGGTAGAGCTACCCTGTAGCGAGACGCACGCTGGTCGGCGAGAGTATGACAACAGTAACGCCTCGCCTGTGGCCTCTTCGTCCTTTAGGTGTCACTCGCGGTTGGTCTTGCATAGCCCCTTCGTGTAGGAGGATCGCCGGCAGCCGGTTGCGCCCTGGCCGCCGGAGTGAGTGCCGCGCCGAACAGCGTGGAGAGCCGGAGATGGTTTTTCTGCGCCCCTGCTTACCGGGTTGTCCGGGTAAACTTCGGACACGAGCGGAAACGGTGTGCCCGGCAGGCGGCTGCTGATGTAGGATTCATGGTGCAGGTGCCTGGAAGCGGGAGAGGAGAGGCGGCGGTGTCGCCGGAAGACTACTTCAAGAGGTTGAGCGGATGGCTGCGGGACAACCTGCTGCCGATGGCGGTGTTGTTGGCCATCGTCTTCGGGACGGGGCTGTGGTTCGCCTCCCCGGTGTTCCACGGGTTCCTGATCAGCTTCTACGCCAACTGGTCTTTCTGGGTGCTGGTGTTGCTCGGGGTAGTAGTCGTCGTAGTTCTGCTCAACCGCGGCTACCGCAGGCCCGCGGCGATGGCAGGCGGGGCGTGGGTGCTGTTGTTGTTCTTTTTCCTGATCTTCGGCGCGGCCCTCGAACAGGTGCGTTTCTATGACTCACTTGAGGCCGAGACCCTTCAGGAGATCCCCGAGACGGCAGGCGTCCGATATTTGCCGTTGGAGATCGCCGCCCGCGCCGCCCAGAACCGCGCCAATGAGCCACGCGTGGCTTTGGGCGACCTGGAGCCGCTCACGGGAGAGCCGGGCGAGCCTCTCGGCTACGTTGCCCCTCGCGTGCCCAACGGCGGGTTCAACGTCTTCACCTACCAGCAGCAGGGCGTGGCGATCGTAAGCAGCGAGGGTGAGGTCGAGACCTCGCGCGAGCCCTTCGAGTACGGCGAGGGGATGTCCATAACCGACAACGTGAACTGGAAGCTTATACAGGAGCGCTTCTGGGTCACCCTCACCGACCCCTACTACTCGGTCGAAGGGGAGGAGGTACTGATGCTCGTCCCCTATCTCAAGTACCGGCTCTCCTTTCCCGTGACCATCCCCTACTGGGCCGGCACCTTTGTCGTGCATCCGGACGGCGAGATAGAGGACCTCTCTAAAGAAGAGATCACGAACGACCCCCGCTTCACGAACGAGCGGCTCTACCCCGAGGAACTCGCGCTGAAGGCTGCCGACTCCCTGACCTACCAGAACGGCATCTGGAACGCCTGGGTGACGCGCCGGGACGTCCCCGAGGTTCCGAACATCGACAACACCGACAACGAGATGCCCTACCTCCTGCCTACCAGCAGCGGCCCCGTCTGGTTCACTGCACTCGAGCCCTACGGTCCGTCGAACGCCATCTACACCATGCTCTACGCTGATGCCCACACGGGGGAGCACAGCATCTACAAGTTGCCCATAGACGACGCTCTGCTCGGCCCGAACCGCTCGTTCGGGTTCGTCACCAACGCCTACCCGGACTTCCAGTGGATCCGGACCGGCACCGGCGGTGAGACGGGCAACGTCCTCTCTCTGGAGCCGCGCCCCGTAGTCCGCGCCGACCCCGAGGGCGGCGAGAGCGTCCTCTACTGGATGCTCTCCGTCACCACCCGCGACAGCCCCGGCGTGAACCTGACCGCCTTCGTAGACTCGCGTGACGGCACCGTAACCGGCCTGGAAACCTACGAAGAGGCCATCGCCTTCGCCAGCGGAGAAGACGTCCCGGGTGCGGTCCCGCAAGGTGGCGAAGGTGCGAGCGCCGAAGGAGCCGGGGAAACTCCCCAACCCCCCGATGGCGAGGGAACTCCCAGCGGCGCTCCGTCCCCCGAAGACCTGAGCGACGAGGAGCTCATACGCCTCCTGCGCGAGGCCGCCGAACGTCTCGAGAAGCAGCAACAGCCGGCGGAAGAAACCACCACGCCCTAAAAAGCGTACCGGACCTCGCAGTACGACACCTTCTCCGCGAGCTGCTCGCGGAACTCGCATACGAAGGTGTGTTTGAGGTTCCGCTCGTAGCGGAGGATGCGCTCGCCTGGAAGGCCTTACTCTTGAAGATTCGGGGCCAGAGTACCTCCTCGTCTTTAGTGCCAGCGGAGGTTGATCTCGTGTAGTTTCCTCGTGTGGGTGGTCCTGCACAAAAATAAGCATACTAGTTAGATTTTAGTGCAAGGCCGCTGCGAGAGAGGAATACGGGTTGGATCGACGGTTCATTCTGCGCCTCGTCAGGGCCGGGCGCCCTCCGGCGCCAGGGGCAGAGGGTCGCGCTTTACGCGAGCGGCCATGATGGAGGCCAGGATCGCGAGTATGCCGGCCGTGAGGAACGCCGCCGTGTAGTCGCCTAAAGAGTCGCGAGTGACGCCGCCGAGGTAGGCGGCTAAAGCTGCGCCGACCTGATGTGAGAAGAACACCCACCCGAAGACCGCGCCGACGTTGAGCCTGCCGAACCTGTCGGCAACGAGCGCGACGGTCGGAGGGACGGTTGCGATGTAGTCGAGGCCAAAAAAGAACGCGAAGATAGAGAGCCCCGCGAAGTCCGTCACGAACGGTAGGAGCAGGAGCGATAGGCCGCGAAGCGAGTAGTAGACCGCGAGAAGCTTCCTTGGATCGTAGCGGTCCGTGAGCCAGCCAGAGGCGATGGTGCCGACGAAGTTCATAGTCCCCATCAGCGCGAGCGCGCCGGCCGCCGTCACCTCCGGGATGCCGTGGTCTATGGAGTGCGGAACGAAGTGAACCCCGATGATGCCGTTCGAGGACGCCCCGCAGATAAAGAAGCTCCCCGAGAGCAGCCAGAACTCCGGGGTACGCAGGGCGCGCGAGACGGTGCCGCCGCCGCGCGTCTCTGTCGGGGCGCTAGCCGCCGTGCCCGGCTCGGGAGCGGGCGAGGATTCCACAGCCGTGTTCATCTCCTCGTCCTCTTCTCGCGCGCCGTAGGGTTTGAGGCCCAGGACTTTGCGGGAAAGGTTGCATTGTCCACGTATAGCTCCTCCGGCACCTCATCAGCCTTGCGGGTGGATCATAACCTTGCCCGTGTTGCGGCACGCCTCCAGGTGGCGATGGGCGTCGCCTGCCCCCTTCAATGGGAAGACTTTGTCCATGTTGACCTTGAGCTTCCCGCGGGCCACGAGGTCCGCCAGTTCTTCGAGGTCGCCTCGTGGATCGTAGCCCAGGTGTTGCATGGGGTTGGTGATCTGGAACCCGTAGATCGTTACGTTATTCGGGTAGAAGTCGCGGGTGTCGATCATGCTCTCCTCCAGCGCGACGTTGGTCAGGGCTGCCACGCGCCCGCCGTAGCCGGCCAGCTTGAGGCTCTCGCGAAATGGCGTCTCCCCATGGTATCGATCACGACCTCGACGCCTCCCTCCCCGATGATCTCTCATCTTCCCGAGAACGTCCTCCCGCGCATGGTTGATCCCCTCGTCGGCGCCGTTCTCTAGAGCCCAGGCGACCTTCTCGTCGGACCCGGCGGTGGCGATCACGATGGCGCCAGGTGCTCGGAGATCTGGAACCGCCGCGTCGCCGACGCTGCTGGTCGCCGCCCAGATAAGGACTCCTCGATCCGAACGGCCTTCATGGTTTGCTCCTCTCGTTTATCGTCGGCTCTCGCCGACGGAGCGTTCTTTTGAGCCCTCGCGGAAGATCATACAGGTGGTAGTTGCGTGGCCGTAGAGCTTGTCCGCTTCGTCGTAGAGCCGCGCCTCGGCGGTGGCGATGCGCCCCCCGACGTGGATGGCCTTGCCCTCACACAGGAGCCTTCCGGTCTCCGACGTGATGGGGCGCAGGAAGTTGACCTTTAGCTCGACGGTGGTGTAGGCGACACCGGCTGGCAGCATGGTGTGGACGGCGCAGCCCATCGCGGAGTCGAAAAGGGTGCAGGCGAGCCCGCCATGGACAGTGCCTATCGGGTTGTAGTGGTACTCGGCGGGCACACACCCGAAGACGGCCCGTCCCTCTTCGACCTCGGAGAGGGAGAACTCCATGAGGTCGGCTATCGGGGCGGCGGGCAACTCCCCGCGCGCTATGGCCCGCAGGTACTCGAGCCCGCCCAGCTCTCGGGCGGCCTCAGATCCGGGCAGCGGATCCTGCCAGGCGACGATGCGCGTCCTTTCGGTGGTCTCCCCCATCCTACGCGACGCTCCTCTCGGTCGCCGGGGCAAGGGACTTCAGATACTCCTTGAGATGGTCCACCGCCCTCATCATGTGCGCGGGGTCGTCGCAGAGCCTGCTCATCATTATCGCGCCCTCCAGCGTCGCAATGACGACGCTCGCGGTCTCCCGAGGGTCGGCATCGGCCCGCAACTCCCCGTCCCAGATACCTTCTTTGACGATGCTGCCGATGAGCCGGAGCCAGCCGGTCATCGCCTCCTGGGCCCTTTCTTTGAGCGCGGGATGGGTGTCGTCGGACTCGACAGCAGTATTGAGGACGGGACAGCCGCCCGGAACCGGGGGATCTTCGACGAGGCCGCCGAGCACGTCGATTATCGTGAAGAGACGGTCCAGCGCCCCCTCTCGGCCCGCCAGCGCCGACTCGAAGCGCGCCTGCATGAGCGACGCGGCGTAGTCGAAAGCCTCTAGAGCGATCTCCTCCTTGCTGGCGAAGTGATTGTAGATGCCGCCCTTCTCCAGCCCCGTCTCTCGTATGAGGTCATTCATGGAGGAGCCGGAGTAGCCGCGGGTGTTGAAGACCCTGGCCGAGCGCTCGACGATACTGCGCCGGGTCTTCTCGCCTTTCTTCATCCGGCGTCCACGACCGCGAGCCTGCAACGGGAGACGCATACGGGTTTGTCATCCTCGTCGCGTATGTGGACATCCCAGACCTGGTTCGTGCGCCCTATCTGGACCGGCACCCCGACAGCGGTGAGGGTACCCTCGCGCTTGGGCCGGAGGTGACTCGCGTTGATCTCGGACCCGAAAGCGATCTTGCCCTCCGGGCAGTTGAGCCAGGCCCCAACCGTCGCCACCGACTCGGCGAGCGTCACGCTGATCCCGCCGTGCAGAAAACCCAGAGGCTGAACATGCCTCCCATCCACCGGCATCGTCGCAACTACCCTCTCCGGCTCGAGCTCGGCGAAATCTATCCCGAGATCCTTGACCACACTATGTCTGTCCATCATCGAGCCAACGTCCACGCCACATCCCTTCGAACGACTCCACCTTACCCTATATTACCAGAATCATGCAGTTACAGACCAAACGGTCGGTTTTGTAGTGGACCAACGGGGCGCGTCGTCTACGGAGGGTGGGAGAGGGTATAGGGGCGGCACGAAGGGGCTGATGCTGGCGACCGAGGGGCTGCCTGAGGTCCTTTAGTTATCCTGCGGGTCCCGAGCGTGAACACGACGCTACGGAGATAAGGGAGGCCTCAGGGTAGGATAGCGGGGGCGTTGAACGTCTGCGCCTCGAGCTTCTGTGCCACCCTACTCGCCGGGGGCCGTACTCTCCCTCTTCTACGTCCGGGTGCTAATAGACACAGCGTTCAGCCACCCATTTTCGGGTCCTCGATAGCAGGCCGCCCGAACCAGGCGGCCAGGAGGGCGAGCAGCGTGCTCAGGGCTAGGAGCAAGAACACGTCCGAGTAGGGTGCGGCGTCGAGGGTGTAGAAGGGGTTCAAGGCCCCGGCCCCGTCGTCCTCCTGCCCCAATGGGGTTGTTGCTTGAACCATCGAGCAGGTAGCCCAGGCCAAGCTCTTCATGCTCCCGTCTCCAGGCCGCGCGCGGCGTCCGCCCGGGAGCCCCCGGCGGAGAGCAGCATCAGTAGCAGACCGACCGCCACGAACATGTATCCCGCCCTGCGGGCGCCATGCTCGCCGGCCTCCCGCTCCACCTCCCCGCGTCGTGGCTCGGCGGCCACGGGACCAGCGGTAAGCCGCCCCTTCTCAACGATAAAGCTCAAAGCGTGCTCCTGACTATGTTAGAGGGTCGTCGAGCCAGGCGGATCGTGAGAGGCTGTGTGGAGAAGAATTCCATACCGGCACAAAGTATAAGACATCACCGACCACCCATGGTTAAAGCTGCGGAACATCCCGTTTAAATATTGGTTAAACAGAATCGCCGCAGCTCGCCGTGGAGAAGAGGCGGCGGGCCTCCTGGAGTCCGGGTCGTGTCGTGCTACACAGGCAGGAGAACTGCGTCTATCGTAAAGCAGGCGCTAATTTAAGTTCCAGGACAGGATGGCCGATAAATAAGGTGATGCTAGACAAGCGCACACTCGCCAGGATCAACGACCGGCCCCGGGGCAGGGGGTCGGCGGCATACGCGGCGCTTGGGGCGGTTGTGGCAGCCGTGGCGGCGGGGCTGCTGGTCTCGTATGTGGCCGCCGCCGTCCTGCTCTTCGCCGGAGGAGCGGGGGCTTTCCTGCTGCACCGGAGGGAGGTCGAGGCGCGGACCACCAGGCTCGGCTACGACCTGGATGGGGAGGCCGCCGTAATGTTCGACGGCGTGCGGGAGGCGTGCAAGGCCCTCTCGGGCGCGCGTAGGACCTGGCGCATCGAGGAGGACGCGGTAACTCCGGTAGCGTCCTCCGACGACACAGTGCTCACGTTCGACGGGGGCGCGTCGCGGCATTCGGCCGAGATTGGGTTGATGGAGCCGCCCGGCATCTCGGCCAACATAGACATCTGGGGTATAAAAACCGATGCAATGAGCCTCTACTTCCTGCCCGAGGGCGTCCTCTCGTACAAGGACGACCATTACCGGGCGGTGGCCTACGACGCGCTGGGCGTGACCTACCGCCCTTCCCGTACCGCCGAGTACGGAGAGGTCCCGGAGGACGCGGAGACCGTCGGGCAGGCTTGGAGGTTCGTGAAGGCCGACGGCAAACCGGACCTCCGCTCTCCTCAAAACCAGCGGTATGACCTCGTGCTGTACGGCCTGCTCTCGATAACGGGCACGGAGCCCCGAATGCGTCTGCTCGTCTCCAACAAAGCGGCGGCTGTCGGGTTCGCGCGGGCGTTCGGCGCGGGGCGAGGCGGGGAGCCGCGCCAAGACGCCGGCTCCGCCCGCGAAGAGAGAGCCCGACGTGAGGCCGAGGCCAAGGCCGACAGAACCGGCTCGCTGCTCAAGGTCCTGGGCGTCTCGCAAGGCGCCTCCCGCAACGAGATAGACGCCGCCTACAAAAAGCAAGCCAAGATGTACCATCCCGACAGGGTGGCTAGCCTCGCCCCCGAAGTCCGCGAGATGTCCGAGTTGAGGATGAAAGAGATCAACGCAGCCTACGACGAGCTAAAACGCCAGGCTCGATGATGTCCAGTCTTATAGGCAACTGGCGGCGGTCAAGCTCCGCGACCCTACGCCATCACCGGCCTCTTGCCGCCACCAGAGATCTCTCCCGTCTCCTCCTCTAGCATCGCCCGCAAATGTAGGCTGACCCAGGTCCGGTAGGGTCGCCAACTCTCCGCCATCTCCTCTAGCTCCTCGGTAGTCGGCACCCTGTCGAGCCCGTAAGCCATCGTGACAGCCCGTCCCAGCCTCGGCTCATTAGCAGGCAGATAGTCCGGCTCGGCGGCGCCGCGCAGCAGAATCAACTCAGCCGAGAAGCCACCGATACCGGGCATCTCCTTCAACTCCTTTAACGCCTCTCCAACAGGCAACGAACGCAGGTACGTAGCATCAAGTTTCCCCTCGGCGGTCTTTTCGGCAAGAAGCCGCAGGTACTCGGCCTTGCGCCCGAACAGCCCCGGAAAATCCTCAAGCTCCATCAGACGCGAAGGGCCGGGGAAGGCGTGCTCCTTCTCGCCGCGCACCTCTACGGCAGCTCCCAACTCTCTCGCCATACGCGCTTTGATCTTCGCGGCCTGCACGATCCTGATGCGGTGGCCGATAAGCGCCCACGCCGCCGCTTCGTACGGCGAATAGAAGCAGACCGGCCTGAGCCCCGGGTAACGCTTCTGCAACCTTCCTACCACAGGGTCGCGCTCGGCAACCGCGGAGAAACCGCTCCCGTCGGTGTCGAGCGAGAGTATCCTCTCGACCTGCCTCCTCACGATCCCGGGATCAGCGTCGCCAAACACCTCCCCGACCACCTTGCCGCTCTCCTGATACACGTGCACCCCCGCGACCTGCTCGCCCCTGTCGGCTATACCGTCGGCGACGAAGGCGAGCTTCAGGTGGTTCATCCCATCCCCCTCGTAGGAGGCGGGGGCGAACCCTTCGAGAAACCTGACACTCGACGCAAACGAGTACGGGCCGGCCGGATGGATCTCAAAGCACTGCTCAGCCATCGCGCATCGTAACCGTGTAGCCATCGGGACCGACTACCCTAGCCATCACTACCCGCCTCTCTGATATACTTATCAATACGCTTATATTATATCAGGATGTTGATGAATGTACAGGGAGTACTCTTGAAGAGTAGTCGCACGGTAGAGGGTAGGGTCGGGTACCAGATGAAGCGCGCACAGCACGCGCTGCGGTTGGAGGTAGACGGGGCGCTGCGGGGGTTGGGGTTGACAGCGCCGCAGTATGCGGCGTTGAGCGCGTTGGAAGAGTCGCCGGGGCTGTCGGGGGTGGCGCTCGCCCGGCGGAGTTTCGTCACGCCGCAGACGATGAACGGGATCTTGACGAACCTGGAGGCGGCCGGGCTCCTGGCGCGTCGGAACCATCCGGAGCACGGCCGCGTGCTGCAGGCCTACCTCACGGAGGAGGGCGCGGGGCTGGTGGTCGAGGCCCATCGGGTAGTGGAAGCCATCGAAGAACGCATGCTATCGGGCCTGAGCGAGGACGAGCGACGCAGGCTCCTGGACGCGTTGCGCAGTTGCGTGGACTCGTTGGAGCCTTCCGGTAACAGGACCGTCACACAAGCTTCGGAGTAGGGTGAAACAGAACACGGGCAGATGATAAGGGGGCCGGAGCATGTACGCTCCGGCCCCCTCTATAAAGTTCCCTGATCTTGCCTCAGGCTCTCCTGCCTCCCACCAGCGCACGATAGATGGCGAGCAGGAGAACCGCCCCGAGGGTAGCCACAATGATAGTCCATATAAAGCCACCGCTGCCCATACCGAGGAGGTTTCGCGTGATAAAGCCCCCGACCAGGGCCCCTGCTATACCGATCAGCATCGTGACGAAGATCCCACCGGGATCGTCACCGGGCATGATCAACTTGCCTAGAGCCCCGGCGATAAGCCCGATGATTATCCAGGTAATAATACCCATCTTCCCATCCTTTCTCTACTGGCGTAGAAACGTTTACACTCTGATCTTTTCCACATTAGCGAAGCGAGAAACTCTCCCGACATATGGACTAACTTTTTTACGGGCTTTTCAACCGGGTTTCGTCTCTAGTTAATGAGCACCGAACGAGCCGAGAGACTCCCCAACGGGGAGCCTCTCTTCAAAAGCGTGTGCGGTTCGTCGCTTACTGTGTAGAGGCTACCTTCGTACGGAAGGTAAGGTTCTCGACTCCGTCCTCGGCGCGGTCGATTACGACCGTATCGCCGGGATTGAACTCGCCGCCGATGATCCGGCTGGAGAGCGGGTTCTCGATGTACCGGCGGATGGTCCGGGCGAGCGGTCTGGCTCCGAACTTCGGATCGTAGCCCGTCTGGGCGAGGAACTCCTTGGCCCCTTGCGTGACCTCGACAGAGACCTTCTGGCTCGCGAGGTGCTTGTTGAGACGCTGGAGCATGATGTCCACTATCCTGAGCACGTCCTCCTTGGTGAGCGGCTCGAAGACGATGATCTCGTCGACCCTGTTGAGGAACTCGGGCCGGAAGGAGCGCTCGAGCGCGTCCATCGCCCGCCGCTCGGTCTCCTGGAAGTCAACGCCGTCGCGCGAGGTGAACCCGAACTGCTTGGTCGAGACGAGGTGCTGGCTCCCGACGTTCGAGGTCATGATGATGACCGTGTTCTGGAAGTTCACCGTCCGACCCTGCGCGTCCGTCAACCGCCCGTCGTCGAGAAGTTGAAGCATCATGTTAAAGACGTCCGGGTGGGCCTTCTCGATCTCGTCGAACAAGACCACGCTGTACGGACGGCGCCTTACGGCTTCCGTGAGCTGTCCGGCCTCGTCATAGCCGACGTAACCCGGAGGGGCGCCGAGGAGCCTGGAGACCGTGTGCCGCTCCTGGAACTCGGACATGTCTATCCGGATCATGGCCTCCTCCTCACCGAAGAGGTACTCGGCGAGCGTCCGGGCGAGCTCGGTCTTCCCGACGCCGGTAGGCCCGAGGAAGATGAAGCTGCCCACGGGACGGGACGGGTCCTTTATGCCGGCCCGCGCCCTGCGCACGGCCTCGGCGACGGCCTTGACGGCCCTCTCCTGTCCGACGACCCGTTCGTGTAGCACGGCTTCGAGGTTCAAGAGCCTCTCGGCCTCCTCCTGGACGATGTTCGTCGCGGGCACGCCGGTCCACTCCTCCAAAATGCGGGCGATGTCCTCACGCGTCACCTCGGGGGCGTTTGCCTCGCGGTTTCCGGCCCAGCCCTGCTGCTGCTGGTCGAGCTCGGCCCGAAGCTGCTCTATGCGCTGCTTGAAGCCGGCGGCCTTCTCGTAGTCCTCGGCGCGGACGGCGTCCTCCTTCTCGCGCTCCAGGCCCGCTATCTCCTCCTCGATCCGCTTTACGTCCACCGGCGGCACCGCCGAGCGGAGCCTGACCTCGGCCGCCGCCTCGTCCAGGAGGTCGATAGCCTTGTCCGGCAGGTAGCGGTCGGTGATGTAGCGGTCGCCAAGCTGCACCGCCGCGATGATCGCATCGTCGGAGATATGCACACGGTGGTGCGCCTCGTAGCGGTCGCGCAGGCCGAAGAGTATCCCTATGGCCTCATCGACCGTCGGCTCGCCGACGAGCACGGGCTGGAAGCGGCGCTCCAGAGCTGGGTCCTTCTCGACGTGCTTGCGGTACTCGTCGAGGGTAGTCGCCCCGACGACCTGAAGCTCGCCGCGCGCGAGCGCCGGCTTTAGCATGTTCGAGGCGTTGACGGCGCCGTCGGCCCCGCCGGCCCCGACGATGCTGTGCAACTCGTCGATGAACAGGATGATGTTGTTCTCCTCGCTCTGCAGCTCCTGTATCATCTGGCTCATCCGCTCCTCGAAGTCACCGCGGAAACGGGTGCCGGCGACGAGCGCGCCGGTGTCGAGCGCGAGCACGCGCTTGCCCTTGAGCGTCTCTGGCACCTCCTCGGCGACGACCCTCTGGGCGAGCCCCTCGACGATTGCCGTCTTACCGACGCCGGGCTCGCCGATGAGGGCCGGGTTGTTCTTAGTGCGCCTGCTGAGAATGCGTATGACGCGCGCTATCTCCTCGGCGCGTCCCATGACCGGATC
>JADDPM010000320.1 GCA_016781885.1 Rubrobacter sp. | reverse complement strand
CCCCGCTTCGGTAGACACATCTCTGTCACGCAGCGTCTTCTACTACCAGTCTAACCTCCTCGAACTCGGCAGGGCTCAGGTACCCTAGCGCGGAGTGCCTTCTGCGGGGATTGTAGAAACCCTCGATGTACTCGAAGATAGCGGTCCGGGCCGCTTGTCTGGTGGGCCAGGTGTTGCGGTAGAGAAGCTCCGTCTTCAAGGTGGCGATGAAGCTCTCGGCCAGAGCGTTGTCGTAGGCTGAGCCCACCCGCCCCATCGAAGGGAGAAGCTCCTCGTCCTCTAGCCTCTTGCCGAAGGAGAGCGAAGTGTACTGCACTCCTCTGTCTGAGTGGTGCACGAGACCCGGAGCCGGCTTTCTCCTGGCGATCGCCATCTGCAGGGCGTCGACTACTAGCTCGCTCCTCAGGTGAGTAGCCATCGACCAGCCAACCACTCGACGGCTGCAGGCATCGAGGATGAAGGCCAGGTAGACGAAACCTTCCCCCGAGCGGACGTAGGTTATGTCCGCAACCCAGAGCCTGTCCGGAGCCTCCGAAGAGAAGTTCCTTGCCACGAGATCCGGAGCTGCTTGCTGCAAAGCGATGCGGTGTGTGGTGCGCATCCTCCGTCCCCTGAGGCAGCCCCTGAGCTTTGCCCGGCGCATGAGCCTCGCCACCCGCTTCCTCCCGCAACGGATGCCGATCGCCCTGAGCTCGGCGTGGACCCGGGGAGCCCCGTAGGTGGCCCGACTGTTTCTGTGAATCGTCTCGATCTTCTCGGAGAGCACCGCGTCGAAGCGAGTCCTCTCGGATGGTGAGCGTCGCCTCCAGGCATAGTAGCCGGAGCGCGATACGCCGAGCATTCGGCACAACCTGGGGACAGAGTGATCTGCTTTCTCCGCCTCGATGAGCCTGAAGCAACTCACCGGGTCCCGTCTTCCTTCGCGAAGAAAGCCGCGGCTTTTTTCAGGATCTCTCGCTCCTCTCTCAAGATCCTGTTCTCGCGTCTGAGCTTTCTTAGCTCCTCGCGTTCTTTGGTGGTCAGGCCCTCCCGCTCGCCGTGGTCGATCTCTGCCTGCTTGACCCAGTTACGTAGGGTCTGGTCTGCGATGCCCAGTTCGTAAGCGAGCTGGCGGATAGACTTCTCAGGAGAGGAACGGGCCAGCTGGACGACCTCGGCCTTGAACTCCTCCGGGTAACGCGCCCCTGTCTTCTTCGGCATGTGGACTCCCTCTTCGGAGGCTTTGCCTCCAAACTCTCGGGTGTCCACCGAGCCG
>JADDPM010000158.1:4334-4408 GCA_016781885.1 Rubrobacter sp. | reverse complement strand
ATGGGCTGGCTGGGGAAGGAGATGGGTGATGGCGGTACGGGCGGACGAGCAGGCGGCCAAGAAGGCCGTCACGG
>JADDPM010000158.1:0-4297 GCA_016781885.1 Rubrobacter sp. | reverse complement strand
CTCGGTGTACGGGTTCTTCGCGACGGTCATCGCGAGCCAATTCTTCCCATCCGACGATCCGGTCGCGTCCCTGCTTGCCACGTTCGCCGTGTTTGCGGTCGCGTTCTTCATGCGGCCGGTCGGGGCGTTCGTATTCGGGCACTACGGCGACACGATCGGCCGTCGGAACACGCTCGCGGCGGCCATTATCCTGATGGGGGTGGCGACCCTCATGATCGGGCTGCTTCCATCCTACGCGCAGATCGGGGTCCTCGCGCCGATACTGCTCGTCGTCGCCAGGCTGCTGCAGGGCTTCTCGGCCGGTGGTGAGTGGAGCGGGTCGGCTGCCTTCATGGTCGAGTACGCGCCGGAGAACAAGAGGGGCCTCTACGGAAGCTGGCAGCAGTTCAGCATAGTCGCGGGGCTGCTCGTGGGATCAGGGATGGGAGCGCTCCTAGGCGCCATTCTCTCTGATGACGCCCTCAACGCTTGGGGATGGCGCATACCTTTCATACTCGGGATGGTGGTGGCGCTCGTCGGGCTGTATCTGAGGATGAGGGTCGAGGACACGCCCGCGTTCAGGATCATAGAGGAGAAAAACGAGGTGACGGAGGCCCCCGTCAAGGAGTCGCTCACCGCGCACGGGGGAGAGAGCATCACCGCGATAGGCTTCACCGTAGCCTGGACCGTGTCCTACTACATTCTCCTGACCTACATGCCGACCTATGTATCTCAGACGCTGGGGCTGCCGCTTACGCAGGCGCTGCTCTCCAACGCTATAGGGCTCGTGGTTCTAATGACCCTGATACCGTTCACGGCGGCGCTCTCCGACCGTATCGGCAGGAAGCCGCTCCTGATCACCTTCTCGATCCTTATCGCACTGCTCACGTATCCTCTGTTCCTGCTCGCTTCCACGAAGGTCTTGTTCTTCATCGTGATTGCGCAGGTGCTCTTCGGTCTGATCATCTCTCTGTTCTCAGGTCCGGGGCCTGCGGCCCTCGTCGAGATGTTCCCGACGAACGTACGCTACAGCGCGCTCGGCGTCAGCTACAACCTCGCGGTCGCCGCTTTCGGAGGAACGGCCCCGTTTATAGCGACGTACCTGATCTCCCGGACGGGCAGCAACCTCGCACCAACCTTCTACCTCATCATGGCCGCCGTGATCACGCTGTTCTTCGTGAGCCGCATGAAGGAGACCTCCCGGGAACCCCTGCGGGAAGTTTAGGGTGGCCGCTTGAACGCCACGCCTCTCGTGGAGCGGGTCGTCGTCGTGACCGGTTCCGCCAGCGGCATCGGACGCGAGATCGTCTTCGCAATGGCCGGGGCTGGCGCGAACGTATTCGCGGTCGACCGCGACGGTCGGGGACTGGAGGAGACCTGCTCGCTGGCCGAGGGAAGCAGCGCAGTGCCCCTGGTCCTGGACCTCCTCGAAGACGGCGCCGAGAAGAGAATCGTCGAACGGGCCGTGGACGTGTGGGAAGGAATAGACGTGCTCGTGAACTGCGCCGGGGTTTTCCCCTCGAGCCCGGCACTCGACCTTGCCGCCCGGGAGTGGGATCTCGTCCTCGGCCTCAACCTCCGGGCGCCGTTCTTGCTCTCCCAGGCCGTCGCGCGCCACATGGTCGGGGCGGGGAGAGGGGGGACCATCGTCAACGTCGCTTCTGCGGCCGGGGCGATCGCGCGCCCTGGGGTAGCCCATTACTGCGCCTCGAAGGCGGCGCTCATTATGCTCACGAAGGTCCTCGCCATCGAGTGGGCCGAGCACGATATACGGGTCAACGCCGTCGCGCCCGGGCTCGTCGAGACGCCCGGGGTAGGGGATCTGCTGACTACCGAGGAGGGAAGGCGCGAGCACGAGCAGAAACTCGCGAAGATACCGATGGCCCGTGCGGGCCAGCCTCGGGAGATAGCCGAGACCGTGATCTTCCTCGCCTCCGACGCCGCGTCCTTCATCACCGGACACACACTCTTCGCCGACGGTGGGTACTCGGCCGGCCACACCTTCCGCGGTTAGCGCTGGGGATAGAGAGGAGATTACCGAGTGCACGAGACCCTTGGATTTCTCGAAGCGCATACTGACGACATACTCGAGGATCTGCGGCTTTTCGTTGAACGGGAGACCCCCTCGACAGACAAGAAGCTCCTCGATGACTTCGCCCGATTCCTCGCAGACTACGCCGAAACCATCCAAGGAGGTCGGGCCGAGATTGTGCCCGCGGTAGGGTCTGGTGACCACATCCGCATCCGTTGGGATGGTGAGGGTTCGGGACCTCCGATCTTCCTCCTCGGCCACTACGACACCGTCTGGGCCGAGGGAACCATCGAAAAGCTGCCATTTTCGATCCGCGACGGCGTAGCCACGGGACCCGGCGTCTTCGACATGAAGTGCGGGCTCGTGCAGGGCTTCTGGGCGGTGAGAGCGCTCCGGGAGGTCGCCGGGATCAAGAGACCCATCGTCTTCGTCTGCAACTCGGACGAGGAGGTGGGGAGCCCTACCTCCCGCGCTCTCATAGAGGACGAGGCGCGCGGGGCCGGCACCGTGCTGGTGCTCGAGCCCAGCCTTGGTGGGGCGCTCAAGACAGCCCGCAAGGGTGTCGGCCGCTACAGCATCCGGGTCACCGGAAGGCCCTCCCACGCGGGGCTCGACCCGGAGGGTGGCGTTAGCGCGATTGAAGAGATGGCACACCTGATCCTGGAACTCCACGGCCACACCGACCACGAGACGGGGACGACCGTCAACGTCGGGGTGATGGGGGGCGGAACGCGCTACAACGTTGTTGCAGCTGAAGCCTTCGCCGAGGTGGACGTACGGGCGGTGACCGTGGCCGAGGCTGAGCGCATGGACGTAATACTCTCTTCGCTGAAGGCCAGGCACGAGGGGGCGGAGGTGCGGGTTGAGGGCGGCATGATCTGGCCGCCTATGGAGCGCACCCAGAAGACGGCCGAACTCTTCGCCCACGCCAAGGAGCTTGCCGCCGAGATCGGGTTCGAGCTTAGGGAGGGCCTCGCCGGGGGAGCCAGCGACGGGTGCCTGTGCGCGAGCGTTGGCGCTCCGACGCTCGATGGATTGGGTGCGGTGGGAGGCGGGGCCCACGCCATAGACGAGCACGTAGAAGTCTCTAGCATACCAAAGCGCGCGGCCCTGGTCGCTCGTCTCATGGAGACGCTTTAGCAAGACTACACAAACGGACGGAGGCATCCAGCGCATGAGAGGTCTGAGCAGCGAGGAGAGGTCCATAGTAGAGGCCGTCTCGGCCGATCGGCTTATGTCCGATACAGAGGCCATAGCTCAGTGGGTGCGTCTCTCCGGCACCGAGGACGAAGCGCGTTCCTTCGACTACGTCGAGGGTGTGATCCGTGAGATAGGACTGCCGACGACTCGCCATACCGGCTGGGCCTACATCAGCCTGCCCGAAAGTGCGGAGTTGAGCGTCGAGGGCAGGGAGGTGTCCGCCATCACACACTCAATGGTTCCCGACACTCCAGAAGGCGGGCTCGAGTTGCCGCTGGCCTATGTGGGACGCGGGACGGCGGATGATTACGCCTCACGGGATGTCCGGGGAAAGATCGCGCTCGTCGATGGTATAGCCATTCCCGGCAAGGCGCACGCGGCAGAGGAGGCCGGAGCCGCTGCCTGCATCTTCGCCAACGCCGACGAGCACGTCCACGAGATGATCGTCTCGACGGTGTGGGGCTCACCGACGCCCGAGACCCGAGATAAGCTCCCGAAGGTTCCCGTCGTCTCCGTCGGAGCGGCCGCAGCACAGACCCTGCGCGAGGTACTGCAAGAGACCGAGGAGCCCACGGCGCGCCTCGCGACGCGGGTCTGGACCGGATGGGCGGAGATTCCCACCCTCACCGCCCAGGTGGACGGGACCGAGGAGCCCGAGAAGTTCGTCCTGTTCTCCGGGCACATAGACTCCTGGCATTACGGTGCCATGGACAACGGCAGCGCGGACGCCCTGATGCTCGAGACCTTGAGGGTTTTGCTAACCCGACGGGAGAGTTTCCGGCGCAGCCTCAGGCTCGCCTTCTGGTCCGGTCACTCCCACGGCCGCTACGCGGGGTCCACCTGGTACGCTGACCATCTCTGGGAGGATCTCCACGAGAACTGCGTGCTGCACCTGAACACAGACTCCCCCGGCGGCCGCGGAGCCACCGTAATAACCGAGGGCCAGGCGATGGCCGAAACCCGCAGTTGCGCTGCCGACGTCATAAGAGCGCTGACGGGGGAGGAGTTCAACGGGTCCCGCTTTGGCCGCTCCGGCGACCAGTCCTTCATGTCCCTCGGCATCCCATCCCTCTTTATGTTCGTCTC
>JADDPM010000157.1 GCA_016781885.1 Rubrobacter sp. | reverse complement strand
CCTGGTTACGATGGACGCGGATCAGGGCGTCGAAGCCATGAGGATAGTAGACCCGAGGACCGCCGTCCCGATCCACTACAACGACTATACAGTCTTCAAGTCACCCCTGGAGGACTTCAAGAGAGCGGTCGCCCAGGCAGGCCTCGAAGATCGCGTGAAGTACCTCGCCCACGGCGAGACCTACGCGTTCGAGGTGCCCGAGAGCCGAGGGTAGCGCGAGACGTTCCCGTAAGCCCCCTACCAGAGAGGCGGCAAATTATGGATCACGAAAACGAGCGTCATGAGCGGGAGGAGACGAATCCTGTAAGTGACGAGTCGGGGATCATCGTCTTCGGCGGCGGCAACGGGTGCGCCGGAAGAGGATGCCTGTTCTGGATAATCGTCAGCGTCGTCCTGAGCGTGACCCTGACCTTGCTCCTCAACCTCGTCGTCTATCTATTCTAGAGTCCGTCCCTGACGCTCCCCGGTTACTGCTCCGTATTAAGCGTCTTCTCGCCCTCGTCCTTGCCTTCGGGAATACGATCTTCTATCACCTGGTTTATCTGGGCGCCGACGAGCAGGATGAACGAGGTGTAGTAGATGTAGAGCATCAGGATAATGATGCCCGCGAACGAGCCGAAGGTCTTGTTGAAAGACTCGGAGCCGAAGCTCTCGACGTAGAGCCGGAAGAGCAGCGAGAAGACGAGCCAGAGTACGACCGCCATGATCGAGCCGGGGCTAACGAACTTGAAGCGCTGCTCGACATCCGGGGCAAAGTAGTAGACGAGGGCAAAAGCGAAGAGGACTATGCCGAGCAGGACCGGCCACTTCGCGATGTTCCACACCAGCTCGAAGACGGAGCCCAGGCCCACGGCGTTGGCGATAGCCCCCCCGATCTCGGGCCCGAAGACGACGAGCACGAGCGCGGAGAGGAGGAGGACGGCCACACCCAGGGAGAGTAAGATGGAGATCCCGTACACCTTCCAGAACGGCCGGTCCTCCTCGACCTCGTACATGACGTTCATCGCCTCCATGATCGAGCGAAACGCCCCCGAGACGCCCCACAGAGCGAGGAGGATAGAGACTATGGCGCCCACGGTGAACGCCCCCGAGGCCTTGCTCCCGGCGATGCCGATGAGTTGGTCCTCGATCAGGCTATACGCTTCCTCGGGCAGGACAGCGCGGGCCTGGTCGAGGAGGTAGTTAAGGAGGTCCGGAGCTCCGAAGAGCCCGAGTAAGGAGAGCAGGAACACGAAGAGCGGGAAGAGCGCGAAGAGCCCCTTGTACGTCAGGTTGCCTGCGAAAGCGGCGAGATGATCCTCTCCTATCTCCTTTGCCAATCGCTTGAAGAACTCTACCAGCCCGAGGCGCCCCCGCGTCATCGGGATCGGGACCTCGTTGCCGGTCTGCTCGGCTTTTTCGACTAACTTCTTGCCCGGTATGTTATCCATCTATCCTCCCTCGAAGAACGTCTCGTCGACGGTTTCTCAGCAGGATTGTATACCCGTCTCTCCGGTGGATATCCGTAGCCTGGTAGGATAATGCGCTCTCCGGGAATCTCTGTACGGCCGTGAGGGCTACCCGAAGGAGGAACACTTGGCGGCAGTTAGCGTCTTGATCCCCACCTACGAACGCCCCGAGTCCCTGGTGATGACGCTCTCCGGGGTCGCCTCGCAGACGGTGACGAATCTCCAGGTCGTAATCTCCAGCCAAGGCAGTCACAGGGCGGAGGCTTCCCCTGTAGCGCAGACGGTGGCGCGCGTGATCGAAGCTCGCGGCGGCTCCGTTGAGTGGCACCATCGCGAGCCGCGCGGCATCGCCGAGCAACGCCACTTCCTCCTAAACCGCGCGGAGGCGGACTACGCTCTCTTCCTCGACGATGATATTTTCATGGAGCCCTTTGTGGTCGAACAGCTCCTCTCCGTACTAAAGACGGAAGACTGCGGCTTCGCTGGCGCCTTCCCTGCCGGCCTCACGTTCGTGGATGACGTGCGCCCCGACCAGCAGCACATCGAACTCTGGGAAGGACCCGTACAACCGGAGGTGGTAGAGGTCGAAGGGACAGGTTGGGAACGGTGGCACCTCCACCGCGCCGCGAACCTTTACCATGTATCCCAGAATCTCGACCTGCCACCCGGTGAATTTCTGCGCTATAAGGTCGCCTGGATCGGCTCGTGCGTACTCTACGACCGGAAGAAGCTACTGGAGGTTGGAGGCTTCTCATTTTGGAAGGAGCTGTCACGCTACCATAAAGCTGAGGATGTTGTCGTCCAGAACCTGCTCATGCGGCACTTCGGCGGCTGCGGCGTCGTTCCCTCGGGCACCTACCACGCCGAGATCGAGACGACTACCTTCTCCCCGGAGGGTACGGTCGAGGCCGACGCCGTGGACCTACTGCCCAGGCTAGTCGAACGGTATGCCGGGTGGGGGTGATCTACTCTTCGAGGTTCATGCGTCCGGCGGCGGCGAGCTCTACGGGTTGCTCGATGTTGCGTTTCGTGAAGCAGTAGGAGCCCAACGGAGAGATCTCCTCACCCGCGAAGACCGTTGGGGATTATATTGATCGGGTCAGCCCAAACCCCGCGACTACGACCCTGCCCCCTTCGCCACCGACACCATGCGCTGCGAGATCTTCTCCTGGAGCCCGACGAAACTCCGCCTCAACGTCGACTCCTAACCCCCCGGTCGCCTCCTGAATGGTCGGGGTGCTGTAGATGGAGCTCTCGCCAATCAGCGGGGCAATGTTACCCTGGAGATCCTGCCCTACGAGGGCGACCTTTGCCCTGGAGTCTTCGGCGAAGTGGCGCAGTTCGTCGGTCTGGAACATGGGATTGACCGAGACGACGGCGTCGGCGCGGAGGATGGCGTAGTAGGAGATCACGAACTTGCGGTCTGCTCGCATGTACAAGATGACCCGGTCGCCCTTCTCTACGCCGAGATCCTGTGCGGATATCCGGCGAGGACATTCACCTCGTCGTGTAGGCGGCCATAGGATAGCTCCGTCCCGTAGCGGATAATAACCGTCTCCTCCGGGTACCGGGTCGCCGAGACCTTCAGGTTTTGGTAGATGCTGGTCTCCGGCAGCGTCAGAATGTGCGGCATCCGCCTCGGCCAGAACCCGAAGTACTCTCGTTCAACGCTCTCTCCTCCTTACTACTTCCCGGTGAAGTTCGCTTCGCGCTTCTCCATAAAGGCGGCGACGCCCTCCTTGTGGTCCTGGGTGTAACCGCAGAGGCTCTGGCCCGCGGCCTCTGATTCGAGGGCGACGGCGAGGTCGCTCTCGAAGCTCCTGTAGAGGGTCCGCTTGATCCTGCCCATCGCCATCGTAGGCAGGCCCGCGAGACGCCCCGCGTACTCTGCGACCTCTTCTTCGAGCCTCTCGTCCGGTACGAGCCTGTTTACGAGCCCGGCACGGTAGGCCTCTTCGGCTTCTACCGCCTCGCCGAGCATGCTCATCTCCATCGCGCGCCCGAGACCTACGAGCCTGGGCAAAAAGAACGAGACCCCGGCGTCGGGGATGAGCCCTATCTTGATGAACGCGACAGAGAACTTGGCGCTCTCGGCGGCGACGCGCAGGTCACAGGCGAGGGCTATACCCAGTCCAGCCCCGTAGACCGGACCGTGCAGCGCCGCGACGATGGGCTTCTCGATGTCCACCATCCGCGTCACGAGCCGGCTGTAGGTCCTGCGCAGGTACTCGCCAAGGTCCGGGCCATTCGGGTCGCCGTCGCCCTCTATAACCTCGGCCAGGTCCGCCCCGGCCGAGAAACCCTTACCCTCTCCGCGCAGGACGATGCACCGTACATAGTCGTCCGTGGCGGCTTCGTTCAGGGCGTCGAGTATCTCCTCGTGCAGCGTGCCGTTAAAGGAGTTCAGTTTATCGGGACGGTTCAGGGCTATAGTGGAGACTCCGTTGCTCTGCTCCAACAGGATGGTCTCGTACACGTTCGCATCTCCTTCTGCTAGCAAGACGCCCCCCTCGTAGGCGGCGCGGGGGACGTCGGTGCTCCAACTACAGCGTCTCGTTCAGCTGGTCGCCGGGTTACGCCTCCCGGCAGGCTCGGAGGCGGGCTCGGTGACGGTAATATCGTCCACGTCGGTCTGGTAGGTCTCCGTCAGCAGCAAGACCGAGACGAGCGTAACAGCGCACAGCGCCGCCATGTACACGGAGATCGCGAACGAGCCGCCGAACCGCGCCAGCAGGGCCGTGGCGATGATCGGGGCCAGGGCACCGCCAAAGATCGAGCCGATCTGGTAGCCCAAAGAGGCCCCCGAGTAGCGGACCTTCGTGCTGAAGATCTCCGAGTAGAACGCTGCCTGCGGGCCGTACATCATGCTCAGGAATATCTGACCCACCAGGAGCGCGACCATGATCAGGACGAACGAGCCGGTGTTGACCAGCGGGAAGAAGGCGAACGACCAGAGTCCTACAGCGTGTTTCATAGGG
>JADDPM010000156.1 GCA_016781885.1 Rubrobacter sp. | reverse complement strand
ACAGATTAATTCCGAGGGGTGTAATCTTGTGGGTAGAGGAGGAGCCCATGAAACCGATTCGTATTCCCATCCTCAACCCGGAGCAACTCGCCGCTTTGGAGAATCTGTACCGTAGTACATGTGACGTCCGGCTCAGGACGCGCGCCCAAATGATCCTTCTGGCTGCCGAGCGGCACTCGACCGCCACGGAGATTGCCGAGATCGTCCGCGTCAGCGAGGATATGGTGCGCTGGCGGCTCAAGCGCTACCTGGCCGAGGGGATCGAAGGGCTGCGCGATGTGCCGCATCCGGGTGCGCCTCGCAAGGTAGCCGCAGACTACCAAGAACGGTTAGTCTACGCGGTCCGCCGCCGGCCCTGTAGCCTTGGGCTTACTTTTTCGCAATGGACGCTGCGACGCTTGGCCGACTACATGGCCGAGCAGACCGGCATTCGGGTGGAGTACGAGACCGTCCGATTGCACCTGAAGGCTGCGGGTATCGTGCTGAGCCGCTCCCAGCACACCATCAACAAGTCCAGGCCCCGAGTACACACCCAAAAGAAGACGATTGAAGAGACCCGCGATGGTCTCGGGGCGGGAGATCACTTCTACTACGCCGATGAGTTCAACGTGAGCTGGATGCCGACCCTCAAGGCCATGTGGAGTCCGAAGGTGCGGCAGGTAATGATCCCGACACCCGCCAAACGCGCAACGGTATCGGCGCAGTGAACTACCGCTCCGGCGAAACGGTTGTCCTGATACGTGAACTCAGGCGCGAGGTGACTCACTGTGAACTATTCCCGAGTGGAACGCGCTCATCACCGCGACCCGCGACTTCTTCGACTGTTACAACCGATGTCCGTGGCAGATCCTACCGATCATCGGTTCAGACCCCACAGAAATTACATGTATGTACTTAGCTGCCGCTGACGGCCCCTCGCCGATACCTTATAGTGCGCGCCGGTAAGAGAGAAAAAGGATACTCAGCGTGCTGGAGCTAATAGAGGCAATATTTCTCGGGGTAGTGCAGGGGCTCACGGAGTTTCTGCCGGTTTCGAGTTCGGGGCATTTGCTCCTCGGGCAGTATTTTTTGGGGTTGGATCAGGAGAGGTTCGGGCTCTCCTTCGATGTGGCGATGCATCTTGGGACTCTTCTCGCCGTGGTCTCGTTCTTCTGGCGGGATCTTATTCGGATGGCGTTCGCGTTTCTGCGGTCGCTCCGTCACAGGGATCTTTCGGAACCGGATCAGAGGCTCGCCTATCTAATTCTCGCCTCTACAGTGCCGGCGGCCCTGATCGGGTACTTCCTGGAGGACTTTTTCGAGACGGCGGTGCGTTCGCCGTGGGTGGTGGTCTTCAACCTGGTTCTGGTCGGAGTCCTGTTCATCGTGGGAGAGGCGGTAGGGCGGCGCACGCGCCAGGCCTCGAAGCTCACGTTCGTCGAGGCGATCGGTATCGGACTGGCTCAGGCGGCGGCGCTCGTGCCCGGCGTGTCACGTTCGGGGGCTACGATAACGCTCGGGCTGTTCCTGGGCCTGAGGCGGGAGGAGGCGGCCAGGTTCTCGTTCTTGATGAGCGTCCCGATCATCGCCGGCGCCGGGGCTCTTCAACTAAGGGAGGTCGTCTTGGAGGGCATGAGCGCTTACGATACCCTCCTCTTCGGAGTTGGTTTCATCACCTCGGCCTTTGTCGGTTATCTGGCTATCAGGTTCTTCTTGCGCTTCGTCGTAGATCACAACCTGCGGGCCTTCGCCTACTACCGGTTCGGTCTCGCCGCGGTCGTGACCGTCTTGCTTATTGTTCTTTAACGATCAGACATCTACTATTAGTCCTGCCGCGAGAGCAGAACGCCGCCAAGGCGCGGCAACGTTCACGCGCAGGAGAAATGTACGGTGGAGTCGCCTCCAACCGCTCTTGCTGGCTGCTCGTAACCGACTGCTTTTTTGACAGGGCGCGAGCGGGTTTGGTAGCTTGTGCTCTAAGTATGTGCGGCCGAACCACAGTGAGCCCCATTGCGGAACGTGGTCCATCGCGGTTCGTTGACGGGCGATTTACCTAGGGGAAACGTCTCGCGCGGTGCGTTCTCTGCGCGGGTATGTTTCTCCACAATCCTTTTCGAGCAGCCTGATGAAACCCTAACTTCTATGGAGGCGGATCGCCGTGACGATTGAGCCGAGGATAAAGAGAGATGAGCACCGCGTGGTGCAGAGATGGTCCGATGTTCGCTGAGGACCGTGTCCCGGGAGAGCCGGGGGAGATGGATGCGCTGCGAACCGGGATAGATGCGGTAGACGAGAAGATAGTTCGGCTCCTCGACGAGCGGGCGCGGCTGGCGCGCAGGATCGGGGAGATAAAGCATGCTCAGGGTCTGGAGGCCTACGTCCCTGCCCGTGAGCGTAAAGTCCTTGACCGCCTCTCCTCCTTGAGCCACGGGGACTTCCCGAAGCCAGGGTTGGAGGCTGTCTTTCGGGAGATCATCTCCGCCTCCATCTCCCTCGAAGCGCTGCTGAAGGTCGCCTATCTCGGTCCCGAGTCGACCTTTACGCACGAGGCGGCGCGACGCGCTTTCGGGACGAGCGTTGAGCTGGAGCCGCTCGCAACCGTGGCGGAGGTCTTCGCGAGGGTCGAGAACGCCGAGGCCCAACATGGGGTAGTGGCGGTCGAGAACTCGATGGAGGGGGCAGTGACGCACACTCTGGACGAGCTCATGACGAGCCCCCTGAAGATCTGCGGCGAGGTCTACTTGCCGGTATCTCAGAACCTGCTCTTCAAGGGCGCCTCTCTCCGGGAGATACAGGTGATCTGCTCGCACCCGATGGCGCTGGCCCAATCGGCGACGTGGCTGCGCCGCGAACTGCCCCACGTTGCTATCGAAGAGGTCGAGTCAACCGGCGAGGCGGCACGGAGGGCGGCGGAGGAGCCGGGGATGGCAGCCGTGGGCAGCGCCATCGCAGCGGAGGCCTACGACCTCAACGTCCTCGCCCGCAACATCCAGGACGCCCGGACGAACGCTACGCGCTTTATCGTGCTCGGACGCTCGTGGGCGGGACCGACGGGGAGAGACAAAACGAGCGTCGTGTTCTCCTTCAAGGACCGGCCGGGGGGATTGAGGGACGCGCTCTCGGCTTTTGCGGAGGAGGGTATAGACCTGAGGCGCATCGAGAGCCGCCCTTCGAGACGGCGAGCTTGGACGTACGTCTTCTTCGCGGACTTCGAGGGGCACCCGGAGGAGGAGCGGGTGAAGAGGGCTCTGGTGAAGCTGGAGGAAAATACTACTTACCTCACCCTGATCGGGGCTTACCCGGAGGTCCCGCCGCCTACGGGACCCCAGGGATAGCTCGGCTCTGGACTTCAAGACCGCCGCACGCCTAGTCCTCGAAGAGGTCGGACACCCCCTGCACTACACCGACATCACAGAGATCGCGCTCGGTTCCGGCTACCTCGTAACTCAGGGTCATACACCACATAATACGATGCGAGCCCGGCTCTCCGTTGATGTCCGGGACAACCCGGAGAGTCAGTTCATCCAGACTGCCCCCGGAGTTTACGGGCTCAAGAGCCTCGTCCAGTAGGGGGGTGGCGAAGATGCTGTATATTGGTAGGGTACGGGCCGTTTGCAAGAGTAAGTAAGGGGTTGTGATGATAGATCTCGCATCCGGCGGGGCGCTGGAGGCGGCCGCCTGGAAGATCAAGAACCTCGAAGATTTCGAGGCGAGGCTCGAGAGGGCCGCGCGCAGGAGCGACGAGCAGGCGCGCGTGCACGAGACGGCGGCGCTGGTGATCTACGAGTCCGCCCTGATGAAGAGCGGGCGTCCCGTAGAGGAGGTGCGGGAGTTAGTTCGCCGGTTCGAGGAGACCTTCGAGGATGAAGAGGAGGCGCTCACGATACCGCGGGCGAGCGGCATCATGAACGTCGAGGGCGTGGAGTGGTTCTTCGGAGACGAGTCCTTGCGGGCGTTGACCGGCCAGCTCCTCGGACAGTTCCAGCACCGGGTGGCGCAGTACAACTACGTGGACGAGCGCGAGGTGTTGAGGCGCTGGGCCGACGGCTACGACACCCGGCTCTTTATCCGGCGGCGCGTTCACGAGACCGAGCCCATCGTCGGCGTCATCGAGGGCCTGGATCTCCGGCTCATACAGTACCTGCGCGTCGCGGCGGGCGGCGATACCGTCGTGCCGGGACCGGAGATCTCGCGCGTCCTCGTCTCTTTGGGCGTCCTGGACGAAGAGACTCGAGGCGACGACTACGCTGTCCTCGGCGCCGCCGAGAACCTGGCCTTGCGCCTGGAGCTTCCCGCCCCGATCGTGGGCGAGATACTCGTCGACCTCGCGGCCCAGGAGAGCCTAAAATTCCCCGAGCCCCCGCCCGAGGCTGCTGAAGAGGGGACCGGAGAAGCTGTGACGGCTGGAGACGAGATCGGCGAGGGCGGCACGGACCGCGAGTCGGCGAGGCCGAGCCCCGACGAGCGAGCCAAGCGAAAGGCAGCGCGGCAG
>JADDPM010000057.1 GCA_016781885.1 Rubrobacter sp. | reverse complement strand
GGCTGGTCTTGACGACGGCGAAGTTGAAGAGTCCGGGCCACCCCCAACCGGCCCCGAAGGCGAGCACTACCCCGATCACCAGAACCCATCCCGCGCCGCCGGCGAGCAGCAGGAACCCTAGAGTGCCCAAAGCCATCATGCCGGCGACCAGGTTCAAGCTCCCACCCTCCCGCCGGTCCGTCAACCACCCGAGCAGCACGCGCACCCCGATACCGACTGCGCTCCCCAGAGCCAGTAGCAGACCGGCCGTGCCAACCTCGATACCGGCGGCGACCGAAGACTCGACGACAAAGGCTCCCAGAGGGTTTGCCGCCGCCGAACCCAGCGCCATGCCGAGCGCGAGCAAGAGAAGGGGACCCAGGCGCGCATCGCCGATCCGTGCCGTTTTGTGTTTGGGGCGGGGCGGGGCAACGTTCGGGTCCTCTTTGGGCACCAGGAGCGAGACCACGAGGGCGAGCGCTGCGCAGGCGACGAAGGCCCAACGCCAGCCGACGGTAGTCGCAAAGGAGGGTACGGCGAGGCCGGCGAGCAGGGTAGCCGTGGGGATGGCGGCCTGTTTCACTCCGAACGCGAGACCCTGGCGTCCTTGAGGAACCTTCCGGGCCATGAAGAGGTGCGTGGCGGGGTGAGAGATAGCGTTCGCCAAGCCACCCAGGGCGAGACAGTAGATCAGGGCGGTCCACGAACCGGCCAGCACCGCGACGCCGAGGAGCGAGGCGGCGCTCGCGAGGGCGGCCACGCGCATCCCCAAGGAGTAACCGACGCGCTCCACGACGCGGCCGGAGAGGAACGAGGCGAGCGACGAGGAGGCAAAAAATACCGCGACCGCGAGCCCCAGAGCCCCCTCTCCGAAGTCCAACTCGTCCCGGATCTGGACCGCCAGCCCACCAGTCAGGAAGGCCGGTATCACCCCACACGTGGCGACCGAGATCGCGAGCAGCACGGACCGCCGTCCCGTAGAAATATCCCCCATCATCGCCCCACCATATACCTCGGCCCACCACCCGTACCAGAGGTGTGCGACGGTAGTCTATGGAGCGTTCGGACGGTAGGATATGGCACTCAGAGATCGTAGCACGCTACCCCTGTTAGGGAGCCCTCACCGTTCCCCCGTCCACCAGGAGCGCCTGCCCGGCGATCACCGGGTCCACGTTCACCTCCTCCTCACCGGGTAGAAGAGCGGCTCGAAGCTGTCTATGCGACAGGAGACCACGCTGCCATCCCGGATCACCACCGTCCCAGGGGTCTCGGTGGAAATAACGACCCCCGGCGAGCGTTGTCAAGAATTACAACGTGCTTGAACGGTGGCGAAGCGGAGCTCAAGGATAGTTGCGCTTGTGCTGCAACTTCCGCAAACGCTTTTACTGCGTCAGAATAATTGCAGTGGACGCCGGCTTAAAGGACCCAGCGACTATAGGAGACATGTTTGAAGCTCACAACCATCCAATATAGAGGCACAGAAGAAGCGGCCATCGTGCTCCCCGAGGGCGTGGCGCCCGTCCGGGAGGTCTACGGTCTTTCCGGAGAGGAGGAAGCCGACCTGCTCTCTCTGCTAGAGACCGGACGCTTCTATGAGCTGAAGGAGGCCTACGACCGCGGAGAGGTGCGGGGAGAGACCGTGCCCCAACCCTCACGCGCGCCGCTCTACCGGCGACCGCGCAAGATCTGGGGCATAGGATTGAACTACGTCGAGCACGCGGGCGATCTCTCCGAGACAGCGCCCTCCGAGGAGCCGGCGAGCTTCATGCGGCCGGACACGACCATTATCGGCCCGGGCGACGAGATAGTGTTGCCGCCCCAGTCCGAGCGGGTGACTGCCGAGGGCGAACTCGCCCTCATTATCGGGCGTGAGGCGAAGGACGTCTCCGAAGAGGACGCGCCTCTCTTCGTCGCGGGATTCACCACCGTGCTGGACATGACCGCCGAGGATATACTGCGCCGGAACCCCCGTTACCTCACACGCGCAAAGAGCTTTGACACCTTCTTCTCCTTTGCCCCTGAGCTGATGACGCCCGACGAGATAGAGGACGTAGACGCCCTGGAGGTTGCCACAGTGCTCAACGGAGAGGTACATCGCAGCAACACAGTCTCGAACATGACCTTCTCTCCGTGGTGGCTCGTCTCGTTCCACTCACGGATAATGACTCTGCTGCCTGGCGACGTCATCTCGACAGGCACGCCGGGGGCGGTGGTCATTCAGGATGGCGACGTAGCCGAGTGCCACATCACCGGTTTCGAGTCGCTCTCAAACCCCGTCGTCGTCCGCTAACCTCGTGTAGGTACAACCTAGCTTAGAGCGTCATATTAGGCGAGGAACAGCTCGACGTCCGGCTCCTCAACCAGCGTGGCGTAGAAGTGAAGCTCGAGCGTGCGTTCCATTGCGGCGCGTACTCGACCCGGTCGAAGGGGATCACAATGTTCGCCAGCTCTTCTCGGGCGACCTCGTCGAGCCCCCGTAATCACGACCGGAGATCCCCGGTCCTCCCTTCTTCGAGCAGGGAGAGGAGGTCTGTGGGCCAGTCGACGTCCAGCACGACGGCGGCGATCTCCCCGCCGCCCCTTATCTTTAGCGTCGCGAGCCTCAACGCCCGCTCCGGGACGTACCGGGGAGCGTGTGGCGTGGGACCCGGTCCACTATAGCCTCTCCTATAGGGATGCACGCCGTTGCCGCCGGTGAGGGAGCGTTGAGGACGTGGACGCTCCGCTCCCCCTCGACGATGAGAAAGTCATCCACTAGCGTACCGTCCTCCCTCAACGCCTGCGCTCTCACGCCCGCCTCGACCGGGACCAGGTCGTCCTCTCCGACCTCCGGGACGAGCCTCCGCAAACCTCGCACGAACGCCTTCTTGCTCAAGGATCGGAAGACCTCGCCCACCCCCATCCTCCAGTTCCTCCCCGCGAGCCGCCAGAACGCCGGGTACGAGAGCACCTCCGCAAGGTCTCTCGCCCTGAAGTCGGTCTTCTTGTACCCCTCACGGGCGAGACCGAGGACTGCGTTCGGCCCCGCCTCCACACCACCCTCGACCTTGCGGGTAAAGTGGACGCCCAGGAAGGGAAAGTTAGGGTCCGGGACGGGGTAGATCAGGTTCTTCACCAGATGGCGACTCCCCGGCGCGAGGTCGTAATACTCACCACGGAATGGTACGATCCTCGCCCGCGTCTCCACCCCGGCGAGCGTGGCTACCCGATCACTGTAGAGCCCGGCGCAGTTTATGAGCACCCGCGCCCGCAGGCTCTCACCTGAAGTACGCAGCTCCACTCCATCCCCGGTCTCGGCGATGCCCGTGACCTCCGTGCCAACACGCAACTCGCCGCCCTCATCGGAGATCATCTTCGCGAAGGCTTTGGCGACGCCGACGAAGTCAACGATACCGGTGCTCGGCACCTTCAGCGCCGCTAGGCCCGCTGCGTGCGGCTCCAACTCCTTCAGCTCCTCCGGTCCGATCTTCTCGACCGCGAGCCCGTTTTGTTTGCCTCGTTCGTAGATGTTCCTCAGACGCGGTATCTCCTCCGGCTCCGTCGCGACGATGACCTTGCCGCAGATCTCGTACGCCACCCCACGCTCCTCGCAAAGCTCCACGAGCCGGGTTCCTCCCTCCTTCGAGAGGCGCGCCTTCAAGCTCCCCGGCTTGTAATAGACGCCGCTGTGGATGACCCCGCTGTTGTGGCCCGTCTGATGGCGTGCAAAAGTCTCCTCCTTCTCCAGCACTACGACCCCCGCGCCTGGGTAGCGCCGCAACAGCGTCCAGGCGGTCGAGAGGCCGACGATGCCGCCCCCGATCACCGCGAAGTCATACATTGTAAAGCCCTCCTCTCATACCGCCTATGTTAGCCCATCCCGGTCTCTATATACTGCGTCCATGTCCCTGAGCGGCGTCTGCACCATAACCCTGACCCCCTTCACCGAAGAGGGTGACGTGGACCTCGGAGGAATAGATTCGCTGACCGAACTCTACCTCGGCTCCGGGGTACATGGCCTTACCGTTCTCGGCATCATGGGTGAAGCGCACAAGCTCTCGGACACCGAACGTTCTGCGGTAATGGAGCGGTACATCGAGGCAGCCTCCGGCAGCGTACCGGTCATAGTCGGGTGCTCGGCTGCGGCGACGAGGGTGGCGATAAAGCGGGCCCGCGATGCTGAAAGTGCTGGAGCCGCGGCCGTGATGGTGGCTCCGCCGAACAACGTCAGGAACCTGGACCTCGTCTTCGAACATTACCGGCTGGTCGCGGAGTCCGTCTCCCTGCCTGTGGTGGTTCAGGACGAGCCGGTCAATACGGGCGTCGTGATGCCCGCCGCCTTCATCGCGCGGGTGCTCAACGAGATCGAGGGGTGCAGATACGTCAAGCTCGAAGAGGCGCCGACTACTATCAAGATCACGAGCCTCATGCAGAGAATCCAGGATCCGGAGAAGAGGGCGGGAATCTTCGGGGGTCTGGGCGGGATGTACTTCTACGAGGAGCTGGCGCGTGGCGCGGCCGGGATCATGACCGGCTTCGCATACCAGGAGATTCTCGTCCGCACCTACGAGCTGTTCTCGGAGGAGAGGAAACACGAGGCGCGGGAGCACTTCTTCCGCTACCTGCCCCTGATCCGGTTCGAAGCCCAGCTCGGCGTCGGGGGCGTGGGCATCCGCAAGGAGGTCTTCAGGATGCGCGGCGCGATCTCCTCCTCCCACGTCCGCTTCCCCGCTCCGGCTTTGGATGAGGAGACGCTGCGGGAGCTAAGGGAGCTGGTCGAGATGCTAGAGCTCGACGCCTAGCCCGGCTCCGCCCCGCGCCGATGTGAGCGGCGCCGTAACGTCATAGGGCTAATTGGTCCCCGAGAGCTAATCCAGACGCTCGGCCCGCGAGCCCTCGGGCTTGCCTGTGTTGGCGTTCGTTACCCTGGCCGCCGGCCCAGGAGCAGAGCCTGCCGTTCCGCCGGAGACGCGGAGCCCGACGAGGTGTACGGCGACGCCTAAAGCCAGCACCCCCAATCCGATCCCCACCCAGAAGGGTTCCAGGTAGAGGAGCAGGAGGCCGGCTGCGACGCACAGGAGGCGTTCGGGGACGCGCGCCGGGCCGAAGAGCCACGCGCCGGTGGCGACGGCCAGAGCGCCCACGGCGAGGGCGGAGACGAGTACGGTCAGCCCGATCTGCAACGGCGAACCCTGCAAGAGCAGCCCTTCACCGTTCGGGGAGAGGACGAAGGCGAACGGGACGAGGAAGGCGGGTAGGGTGTACTTCCAGGTCAGCATCATCGTCTTGAAAGCGTTCCCGCCGGTGACTGCTGCGGCGGCGACGGCGGCCAGAGCGGTCGGCGGGCTCACCTCGGAGAGAACGGCGTAGTAGAAGACGAACATGTAGGCGGCGAACGTGGGGACGCCGAGCTCCGTGAACGCGGGCGCGATGATGACCGCCGAGATGATAAACGAGGCCGTCACCGGCACGGCGAGGCCGAGGATGAGGATCGAGACCGCCGCGTAAAGCGCGGTGAAGAGGAGGCTCCCCCCCGCAAGCGCGATAATCAGGGAGCTCAACTTCAGGCCGAGGCCGGTGAGCGTCACGACGGCGACGATGATCCCGGCGGCCGCGCACGTCGCCGCCACCGGCAGGACACCCATCGCCCCCGCCGCTAGAGCATCCCAGATCCTCTTCGGACCCATCCTGTGCTCCCGGCTCAAGAAAGAGAGCAAGAAGGCCGCTATCGTTGCGTAGAAGACCGCCCTGAACGGCGAGAGCCCTATCGCCATGAGGATGACGATGAGGAAGAGCGAGCTGAAGTGGTAGCCGTAGCGCCAGAGGAGGTAACCCAAAGGTGGCGTCTCGACCTCCACGCCGCGTGTCCTGAACCGGCGGGCGTCGGCCTCGATGGCGAGGATGATGCCGAGGTAGTAAAGAAGCGAGGGGATGAGGGCGTAGATAAGGACTTCCAGGTAGCTGACCCCCAAAAACTCGGCGATGATGAACGCCGCCGCCCCGAGGGTGGGCGGAGAGAGTATGGCTCCTATCCCCGCCGCCGCCAGAACCCCGCCGCCCGCCTCGCGCGGGTAGCCGCCGCGACGCAGGATCGGCCAGGCCACCGAGGCGAGCGTAACGGTCGTCGCCGTCCCCGAGCCGGAGACGGTGCCGAGGAGAAATCCGGCGAGCGTGGTGGTGCGGCCCGGGCTCGCGCGCGAGTCGCCGAAGGCCGCGAAGCTCACGTCTATAAAGTACTTGCCCGCGCCCGAGTACTCCAGGACCGCGCCGTAGATCGTGAACAGGACGATGTAGGTAGCCGCGACGTCCAGCGGCACCCCGAAGAGCCCTTCGAGACCCATGTAGGTCTGCCCCACGATGCGGTTCGGCCCGTAGCCGACGTGACCGATCCTGGCCCAGTCCGGTATCAAGGCGCCCAGGTACGCGTAAGCAATGAAGGTGATGCAGATGAAGGGTAGTATCCACCCGACAGTCCTCCGCGTCGCCTCCAGCACAAGCAGGATCGTTATCACCCCGAAGACCAGGTCCAGAGTCTCCGGGCGCGCCGCGCGCCGGACGAACTCGTCGAAGACGACGAGCGTGTAGCCCAAAGAGACCAAGGAGAGGATGGCGAAGAGGTAGTCCGTAACTCCAGGGTTGTCGGGGCGGCGCTCCGCATGCGCCGCCTCTCCCGTATGCGAGCCTCCCCACGCCCTAAACAGGACGAACGTCATCGCGAGGGCGAGGGCGAGGAAGCTGGTCCGGTAGACCTGGGCCGGCACCGGGTTCAAGACCCAGTAGAGAGCGTAGCAGGAGAGAGCGACGCCCGCGATAGAGAGCAGGAGCTTTGGTATCCCGTCGAGCCGGCGGGCCGGTCTCTCGGCCTCGTACTCCTCGATGAGCCCTTCCGCCCCGGCGGCGAACGGGTCTTCGAGCCTTACGCGTTCGTCAGGGCGTTCGCCTACGCGATCCCCGGTGCGTTCCTCGGGCATAGACTCGTCCTTTCCCTGTTCCCCTCGCACGCAGCATAGTTTGCACGCTCATCCTTGTCAACGAGTTCCTTGCAGCCTGTCCGTGGTCGGGCTGTGTTCCCATTGCGAACTCCCCCCGCTAACAACCTGAGAGGTAACGTGGCGGAACGCGATCCACCAACCAGACCCCGTTACCGGAGCGGTAGAAGACCCAGCCGTCGCGACACATCTCCCCCGCGTCCACGGCCAACACCACCGGCTGCCCACGCCTGCCCCCGACCGCTCTCGCCGCCGCCTCCTCAGATGAGAGGTGGACATGATGGCGGCGCATCTTCAGCAGGCCGCTCTTCAAGATGTCGGGCAGGCTGCGCTCGAGGGTGCCGTGATAGAGCGTCCCGGGTGGTGCCGCTGGCTCGAGTTCCAGGTCCACGGGCGCGCTGTGTCCTTGCTGGGCACGGATCAAAGTTCCCGTCTCGTCGAGTGCAAAACGCCTCTTGTCATTGCGCGCGACGACCTCTTCAAGCTCGGCGCGGCTCATAGGCAACCCCTTCCGCGCGCTCCCCGCCAGCAAAGCGTCCACCTCCACCCACCCGCCAGGCATGAGCGCGAGCCCGAGCTCTTCCGGCCTGTGGCGCAGGACTTTGCTAAGAAACTTGCTCGTCCTTACCAGCCGCTTCTCGTCCACGGTGGAGTCTTACCCGGAGACGCAGGTTCTGGTATCAGGGCATGAGGTCTACGGCGCTTACAGACCCGCCGCCTTGCGGAGAGCCCGGCGAACGAGGGAGGCGAGGACCTCCTCCTCGTGCTCGACAGTCCGGCAACAGGTCTCCTCCCCTAACAAGCCGGAGCAGCACGAGCAGGCGTTGTGGGAGACCCGGAGCCTGAGTAACACGTCTTCGAACACAACGCCGTTGAAGAAGATCGCGTTCGAGCCGGCAACGTCCTCCTTCTTCAGGAGCACTTCCTCAAAGGTCACCTCGACCACTCGCTAGCTCCCACCTCGTCCCCGTGACTACCTCCTCCAGCATCTCGCCCGTGCGGGAGCAGCGGACGCAGGTCTCGCCGCCTACTTCTTCGAGGGGGCGTCTTCAACGTGGAGATTACGGGCCGCCAGCATCCAACCCGCCGTTCTTCACGGGCTTATTCGAGTCTTCGGTCGCCATGCTCGCGCCGCCGGCTAGAGTGCCTATCGTCCCGGCGAGGTCTTGTAGCTCGGATGGGATGACGAAGAGCTTGTTCGCCGAGCCCTTCGCCATCTCCGGGAGGGTCTTGAGGTATAGGAAGCGCAAGGCTTCTTGGGAGAGCTCGGCCGTGCCCAGGGCGTCGAAGAGTCTGGCGGCCATCTCGATCTGGGCGGCCTGGACTTTGCGGTAGGCCTCAGACTCGCCCTCGGCCCGCAACACCGCGGCCTTTTGCTCGCCCTCGGCTTTGAGGATGGCGGACTCCTTCTCGCCCTCGGCCTTGAGGATGGAGCTTCGCTTGTCGCCCTCGGCGGTGAGGATGGAGGCGCGGCGGGTACGTTCGGCCTGCATCTGCTTCTCCATCGCCTGCTGGATGTCGCGAGGCGGGATAATCTCTTTTAGCTCCACCCGCGTGATGCGGATGCCCCACTTCTCCGTCACCTCGTCGAGGACCGTACGGAGCTTCGCGTTGATCTCGTCGCGCGCGGTGAGGGTCTTGTCCAGGATCAAGTTACCGATCACGTTTCGCAAGGTCGTCTGCGCGATCTGCTCCAGCGCGATGCTGAAGTTGGCGACCTCGTACTCGGCGGCCCGGGCGTCCACGACCTGATAGTAGATGACGGTGGAGATCTGCATCCCCACGTTGTCGTTGGTTATAACCGCCTGCGGCTTGAACGCGACGACCTGCTCCCGGAGGTCGGTCTTCGGCAGCATCTTATCCACTATGGGCACGACCGCCGTTATGCCACTCTCGGCGGTCCGGTGGTAGCGTCCGAAGCGCTGCACTATCGCCACGCGGTTCTGCGGGATGATCCTGATACTCCGCGCCGCCACCAGAAACACTACCAACGCGATTATCCCCAGCACTATAAGCGTCGTCACGACTCCCTGCCTCCTTTAATCTCCATACTCTCCACGAGAGCCGTAAGCCCATCAGTATCCAACACCCGAACCCGTGAGCCCGGCTCTATCCGCTCTCCCGGGTACATCGCCCGGGCGGTCCAGAACTCTCCGCTCCCCACCCGCACCGTCCCGCTCCCGCCCGGCTCTATCGCCGTCGTCACCACTCCCCTCTTACCCACGATGCTCCCCCGCCCCTCGTAACGTTCTCCACCCGCGTGCAACCTTTGGAGCACCGCAGGACGCAAGACCACCATGCTTGCCACCGACGCCACGATAAACCCGACGATCTGCAAGGGGAGCCCAACCCCCAACAACGCCAAAAGCAGCGCCAAAACCGCCCCGAAAGCGAAGAAAACAAGGAAAAAGGATGCGGTAAATACCTCGCCGACTACCCCCACCGCCGCTGCCACAACCCAGACGATGATCTCCAGACCATCCAAAGCCGCCTCCTAGAAGAGTTCCTATATTCTACACTACCCTCATACTGCACCTGTGAGAACCATGCATCGCCGGTGCTTGCAGCTTCTATGTAAGAACGTTTTCACCGCTCCCCGCCACCTATCAGGGCGCATGCCCTCGTAGCGACGTATCGGAGCGACGCACAAGGTTGGAGCTGGGAGAAAATCTTGGGTCTTGTCCGGCGGTATGTAATGGCACGAGAGGCTAGATCAGATCGCCCAAAGAAGAGGCCGGGTCACCAAGACCCGGCCTGACTAGATAGCCCTGGCAGCTTAGGAGTCTCTTTCGCGTTCCTTCAGCTTCTCGACGACCCGGCGCTTCTCCTCGTCTTCGGCCGGCCCCTCGGAGGCCTCCAAACGCGAGGAAGCGTCCCCCTTCTGCTCCTCGGGTATCTCGTCGCCCGCCTTGGCGTCCGTCTCGTTCCTCTTGCGCTCCTCTATGTCGCTCCAGCGGTTTATTCCCATACCTTCTCCTTGTCGAGTTGGTCGGCTAGCGCCCGGTGAGACACTAACTCCCGGATCGTCTGACTTCTGGTGATACCCGGCCGGGGGAAGCAGAAAACTGGCGGCGCATCGGCACCTGCGATCACGCGGGTGAACAGCTCCCCCGGTCGGACCGAGCGGGAGTACGTGAGAAACCTTGTTGGAGAAGCCAGAAGCTCCCGTATACTCGGCGTACTATCCGGCCTGCCACGAGGAGATAGGGAGCACGTATGAAGTACGGATTCGTCCTTCCGAAGGGTGACGCCCGCACCGCCGCACGGCTCGCGCGCGAGGCGGAGGAGGCGGGGTGGGATGGTTTCTTCGTCTGGGACTCCGTCTGGGGGATAGACCCGTGGGTCACGCTGGCCGCCGTCGCCGTACACACGGAACGTATACGAATCGGGACGATGCTCACGCCAGTCTCGCGACGGCGCCCCTGGAAGCTCGCCAGCGAGACCGCGACGCTCGACCAGCTCTCCGGCGGACGCCTGATCCTCTCTGTGGGCCTGGGCGCAACGGATACCGGGTTCGCCAACTTCGGGGAGGAGACGGACCGCAAGATCCGGGCGGAGTTGCTCGACGAAGGGTTGGAGATCCTGACCGGCTTGTGGCGCGGACAGCCTTTCAACTACGACGGCAAGCACTACCATGTGCGGGAGACGAGCTTCATGCCGCCCCCTCCCCCCATCCAGTCGCCCCGCATCCCCATCTGGGTAGTCGGGGCCTGGCCTCGCGAGAGGTCCATGAGACGTGTCGCCCGTTACGACGGCCTGCTCCCGAACAAACTGAGCGACGACGGCGCTCTCGCCACGATACCCCGGCTGATATCCGGGAGATGAAAGCGTTCGTCGAGGAGCGGCGCACGGAGGATACGCCCTTCGACATCGTAATGGAAGGCGAAACGCCCGGCGGGGATACGGTGCAGGCAAGGGAGACTTTGACACCGCTTGCGGAGGCAGGGGCAACCTGGTGGTTGGAGACGATGTGGTCCCAGGACGACCCTGAGAATGTACGCGCCCGCCTCGGTCAGGGTCCGCCCCGCATCGAGTAGATGTACAGATGAGCCCGTCTGCGTCCCGCCTCCGGCCTCAACGAAACAACTGAGCCGGCACCACGCGGGTAGTGTTTGGCGGAACGGTTCGTGGATACCTACGCACTCGGTATAAGATGCTGCTCGACACCGAGAATAACAGCCCGATCGAACCGCACGACGCTGTAACCGAAGTGCGGCTCATGCTGCTGGCCGTCGAGGTCGCCTTGGATCGGGTTGCATCGTCTACAATGCCCTCTTCGTGGCGCTGGCCGAACCGTGAGACCGCTGACGGGCAACTCCTCGAAGCGCTCGGCGACACCGGGTAAGCTGAGAGGAGCGCCCGCTTGAGGAACACGGGCAGGCTTCTTCGTGTACTTGAAGAAGCCTGTAGAGAGCGGCACACGTGCCGCAGGAGTAGTATGGAGTGATGGGTGACTTACTGGGGGATGTCGTCGGGTGAATCGCCGACTTCGTTCACTCTTGAAACAATACGCCTCGTTCGTTCACTACGCTGTGGTGGCCGTCTTGGTCGCTGGAGTTCTCTGGTTCGCGTGACGCCAGCTCAAGACGCTTGGATGACACGGCCTACAGCGGTTCGACCGAGCCCCGAGCGGGTGGCCGCGGCGAGCATCCGCACCCTCAGGTCCTTCACTAGCATTTATGACACAGACCGCACGAGGATCAGGCGCTCCACAACCCATCGGAGGCGGGGCGATGACGGAGATAGTCAGTCGTGCGAGGCTACAGACCTTGCTTGCGCCTCCGCAGGCTCTCCCAGCTCCCGTCGCCGTACCAGCCGCCGTCCACGGAGAGAACATGAGCGTTGACGAACCCGCTCTGCTCGGGGTCGGCTAAGAAGGCAACCGCTCGAGATATGTCCTCTGGGGTAGCGAAGCGGGCCATCGGTACGCGGCCCTCGATGTCCGCGTCGGTGTAGCCTCCCCCGGCCTGATCCTCATCGTCGGAGTCGGTTTGATATTACCAAACATCCCAGGCTGGGGTTTCGCGTCTTGTTGAACAATGACAAACGGGACGTGCCTTGGGCACTTTGGATATAACCCGTGATGGGTAGGATATGTGCCGGCTTTGCCGCGGATGCTTAATTGGGCGGGCAAAGAGGGTAGCATAGTTGCCATGGGCAAAGAACCGACAACATCACGGGTCGCTGTGGTAACCGGGGTGGCTCGGGGCATCGGACGTGAGGTTGCCCTGGTACTCGCCGAGTGCGGGTATACAGTAGCCGCCAATGATCTCGAAGCTCCCGAGGATACCGTGAAGGAGTTGAAGAAAGCCGGTGCCCACTCGCTCTCCCTACCCGGTGATGTCTCCGACGAGGGGTCGGTGCGCAGAATGGTCGAAACGGTCCTAAGCGAGCTCGGCCGGATACACGTGCTGATCAACAACGCTGGGATTAGCACCATCGTACCCGCCGAGGAGACGACTCTCGCGGCCTGGGATCGGACACTCGCCGTGAACCTAACCGGACCGTTCCTGATGTCTCGAGAATTTGGTAAGGAGATGTTGCAGGTGGGCACTGGCAGCATCGTCAACGTTAGCTCTGTAGCGGGGCTGCTCGGGGTCTCCGACCGGGCAGCTTACAATGCGAGTAAGCACGGCTTGATCGGGCTCACCAGGACTCTAGCCGCTGAGTGGGGAGGTCGCGGCGTGCGCGTAAACGCTGTTTGTCCGGGCTGGGTGAAGACCGAGATGGATCAGGAAGATCAAGACTCAGGCGGCTACACCGACGAGGACATCGAGGGCCGAGTCCCGATGGGCCGCTTCGCTACCCCAGAGGATATAGCCCGGGCCGTCGCCTTCCTCGCTAACCCCGAGCAGAGCGGCTTCATTAATGGCCATACCCTCTCCGTAGATGGTGGCTGGTATAGCGACGGAAGCTGGGAGAACCTCAGGAGGCGTAAGCGAGGAGAGGATCCGGGTAGGTAATTTACAGAACTTTAGGGGCACAACCCATCCTTGCTATTTCGGCAGGCTTAAGACAAGGAGAGCTATTAGGGCTGAAATGGGAGGATATAGATTTCAACCGCCGGGTACTGCAGGTGAAGCGGAGCCTCTCAATGACAAAGAAGGGGATCGTGTTCGTGCCTCCTAAGAGCGCCAGGGGTAGGAGGAACATAACCCTCACTGCCAGAACAGTAGAGGCTTTGACACAGCACAACACAATTCAGGAAAAAGAGGGGCAAAGGCTCGGGAACTTGTGGGAAGACCCCTGGTCTTCCCTAACCAATCTGGCAAGCTCCTGCACCCCTGGATACTAACGAAACGCTTCAAGAAGATCCTCAAAGAGTCAGACCTACCTGAGGTACGCTTCCACGACCTCCAGCACACCTGCGCCACGCTCCTGCTCTCGTGAGGCTACAACACAAGTTCATTCAGGAGCTTCTACAGCGATTTGCAGTGCGGTTGAACCGCAATACATAGACATGTTAGCGATCACGCAGAAGGTCTTCTCAGTAAGAGTCATGCATTGAGGAGGCGTGTGGATCAATAATAGTGCAAAAGGCTATAGGGCATACCACTATAGCCATCACGCTGGATACCTATTCGCAAGCTCGCCTCCGCATGGACAGCCGCTACGAGGCACGCGCCGCTCTGGATACTCCGGCCGGCCGCAAGCGGGCGAGCTTCTACGGCGCGACTGCCAAGGAGGCGAACGAGAAGAAGAAGGCTCCTACTCCTGCGAAGTCGAATCAGCGTCTCTTGGTAGACGGAGGGGCTACCGACATTGTGCCATCAACAGCCTGGAGACTGGTAAAAGGCTTATCATCCGTTCGAGGATCCTAACAGTTCCACAATTTCGTCGGTCATGAGCACGTCGGCGTACTTCTGGCTCATGTCGAAGAGGTTGATGGCGTGGCTT
>JADDPM010000056.1 GCA_016781885.1 Rubrobacter sp. | reverse complement strand
TAGCCCGCTCATGAGCCTTTTCAGACGGTTTCTAACAGTTGTTAGACTCCTCCGCTTGTGGCTCTGAGAAACGACCGGACGGAGGTGCGGGGATCTTGTCCCTCTTGAGCCGCCGCGACTGGACGTATCTGCTCAGTCTTCTGGTCCCCTTCCTACTGTACGACCTAGTCTTGAAGGGCTCTCTGGTCGTCTCCTGGCCCAAGGATCTGGGGTTCGCGGAGAGCCTCGGGTTGATGCGTTCGGACCTCTTGTTCAGCATGGGGTACGCATTGCTCTGGCTGAGCCTGTTCGCGGTGGTGCGAAAGGGTCTGTGGCGCAGGATGGTCACCATTCTCTTTCATGCGTCCACGATCCTGGTCGCGCTGCTCGCGACGATTGCGTACCAGTATTTCAAGGTAACCGGTTCGACGCTCGACTTCGGCTTTATCCTAATATCGCTTTCTTCCCCCGGAGGGTTGGCGGCCGTGATAGAGAGCGAGGTCAGCCCGGGCGTCCTCGCCCTGCTGGCGGCCGTCCTTGCCTACGCAGTCCTAGGTCCCTTCTTGGTGACGCGCCTCGACGACCGGTGGCGCGGACGACTCGATGCTAGCGCCCGGACACCGGGTGTCCCGTGGCTTCGCGTGGCCGGCGTAGGAGTTGCGGCGTGCGCACTCTTTGCGCTCTCGCTGCTGCCGGGTGCGAGCGGCAGCACGGGTGGGCCGAGCAAGTCGTTCTCCCGAGACGCTCTCGCCCACGTGGCGGTGAGCGCGGCGAGAGCCGAGGAAGGCGAAGGGATTAAGAACCGAACCGTTGCTTCGGGAGAACAGGCTCCTGAGGCGAGCCTCCGGGCCACCGGCGAGCCCGAGCGGCGCAACGTAGTCCTGGTACACCTGGAATCTACCCGCGCGCAGTCCATGACGCCTTACAACGAAGAGCTGGAGAGCAGTCTCCTGGCGGAGCGTGCTTATGCCGTCGTTCCCCATACCACTAACGCCATGGCCGCGACCAACTGCGGCATGAGTCCCCCGCTGAACCCCTGGCAGACCGCATCGCTAGGGAACAGCATACCGGCTCGATGCCTGGCCGACTTGTTGGAAGAGCAGCGGTACAGCACCGTCTGGTTCACCTCGTCGGTCTCGACGTTCGAGATTGAGAGGCTCCCGGAGCTGGTCGAGAACCTGGGCTACGAGGAGTTCTACCCGGTGGAGATCATGGACACGGAGGGGTTCGAGAGGCGAACTACTTCGGCTATGAGGATGACGTTATGCTCGGGCCGAGTGAAGAGTGGCTCAGAGAGCACACGGATGCGCGTTTCGTGGCTACATGCGAGACGATCGGACCCCACCATCAGTACCTGGCGCCCGAGGGGCGCTACGGGCGCGAAGAGTTCGACGAGGACGACACGGTCAACCGCTAACTGAACAGCCTCCGCAGCCAGGACTTCTTTCTCAAGAACCTCTTCGAGCAGTACAAAAAGCTCGGGCTCTACGAGGATACCATCTTCGTCCTCTACGGCGACCACGGAGAGGCTTTCGGCGAGCACGGCCGCTTCCAGCACGACAACGTGCCCTATGAGGAGGGCGTGAAGATACCGATGCTCGTGCACGATCCCAGGCACTTCGAGAACGGCGAGTGCGTCGAGGCGCCGGTGAGCCAGTTGGATGTGCTTCCCAACGTCGTCGATCTGTTGGGCTACGAGATCGAGGGCGAGGCGTACGAGGGTAGCCCGCTCCTCCGCCCGCTACCCGAGGAGCGCACTCTCATGTTCGGCTGCTGGAACGAGAGCGGGTGCCTGGTGAGCCTTAAGGGGACGGATAAGTACATCTACCATTTCGGCGACAATCCCAACGAGATCTTCGATCTATCCGAAGACCCCGACGAGCGCCGGAACCTCGCCAAAGAGCGACCCGAAGAGGCGGAGAAGCGGCGGCGGGAGCTCCTCGAATGGCGGGCAGAGGTAAGCTCCAGGTACGGCACGCGGGCCGCCCCATAGCGGCGTTAAACACGGCTACTCCTCCCGCCGCCCGACCGAAGAGACCTCTCTTTAACTGTACACCGGCTCAATAATTAAGAAGACTGCTGTAGCGTTTCGTTGACGTCGAATACGCAGACTCTTGGTATTTGGAAACCTCAATCTGAGTTTGAACTGCTCTTGGGGTCTACCCACGCTGCAAGCTTATGCAATATCCAGGGCGCTGCGGAGTCGGAGAGGTCAGTAGGACATATGCATCCCGGTTACGCCAAGCTCTAATCCGCGCCGAAAAGCCGACGCAGCCTGGCCCAGATGAGACTCACCGATGTCGATCCTTGCTCGGCGCGCAGAGCGCGCAGAAGCGCCTCGTACTCTTCGCGGCAGTCGCCGCACTTCTCCAGGTGGTCCTGGACGAGAGGCATGGCCACCGCCGCATCGAGGTCGGCCAGCTCCGTCTCCACGAAGCGATCCAGCTGCTCGAAGCACTCGTCGCAGCCTATCTCATCCTCGCGGGTCATATCCAACGCCCGCGCTAGTTTGCCTAGATCCTCTGGGTTCAGCATCGCGATAGTTCCTCTTTCATCTCACACCCAGACCATCCGTGATTGTCGTATCTTACTCCTCACCGATCGCCTCCAGCACCTCTCCGGGCGAGAGCCCCTCGGCCTCTATCCGCTTCTTTAACTTCTTGCGGGCGTCGTGCAGCAGCTTGTAGAGGGCGTTGCGGTTCGTATCCATGCGCCGGGCTGCCTCCTCTAGGGGCATCCCCTCGAACATCACGGCGACCATGGCCTCCCGCTGCCTCTCCGTAAGCTCCTCGGCGATGAAGCTTTGCAGGGTCTCGACCATCATCTTCCTCGCCGTCTCCCGTTCCGGCGAGGACGTGCGGTCCCTGAGTGCGTCGGACTCGCGGCCGCTCTTCTCGTGACGCTCGAGAACCTCCTGGATTGACACGTCGCGCCAGCGCTTGCGCCTTAGCTCCGTGTAGGCCACCCTGACGGCGATCCTCTGCACCCAGGTGGTAAAGCGGCTCTCGCCTCGGAAGGAGTCCAGGTTGTTCAGGACCTTGATCAACGCGTCCTGCGCGAAGTCCTCAGCCGTCTCGTCGAGACCGCGCACCCGCCCGGCGAAGTTGACCTTGAGCCCGCGGACGATCACCGCCCGCAGATCCCTGATAGCCTTATCCCGCTCTGGTCCCCGAAGCGCGACGAGCCACTCCTCGTTGCTGCGCTGCTTCACGAGAACCCCTCATTACCCGGCATGCAAGACATTCTACCTATCGTGTTGCTTCCTATCTGCAGACGCTGGCGGGGGTAAGATGCCGAACCGCTACATAGTTTATGTGAATGAGATCAGAACTGAGCTCACGGAGCAGTAAGGACACGGTTCGGTGGATATAAATTGTCTGGGGGCACGTTCGGAAGGACAGGTGGGTGCTGCCGGGTGCGGCGATGGGGGTAGCCGCGAGGATGATCTTCGTCACCTTCCAAATGGTGGCGGCGGCCTTCGTGGGGACAAAGTTCCTTTCGCCGTTGGACATGGCAGGGGCTGCGCTGCTCGGGCGGGTTCCTCTAGAGCAGTCCTTTCCCCTGAAGTTCGCGGCGTTGGCTGTCCTGCTCTTTTACGTCGTAGTTTCTGCCGCCTGCGGAGCGATCTTCGGTACATTGAGTGCCGTTGGGCCGATTCGCCAAAGCCGCTGGGCGCTGCTGGTAGCGGCTATGGTCTTTGGTTCCCTGCTCTGGTTGGTCAACTTCACGCTGGTCGCCCAGGGAGCACCCCTGCGGCTCCCTGCAGCAAGCCCAGTGGTTTATTTCGTGACCCACACATTCTTCTTCGGCATGCCCCTCGCGTTGACGCTTAGCGTTCGGTTCAAATGCTCAAGACTCCCACTTGAAACACTACACCCGTGAACAAGTGGCGGGGGGTACCGGGTAAGGCCGAGACTCTTGATCGATGCTCCCAGAAATCTTCCTCGCCATCAGCTCTCCTCCGGTTGGCTCTGATCCATACGGACCACACGGCAACGCTTTTTCTTACCTCTCTTCCACGATTTCTTGCAGGCGCTGGAGATATCCGGCAACCGGAGGTGCGCTTCGCGAAAGCGTACGTAAGAAATTCGGGACATCCCGCGTCTACTCTTACCGGGAGGGGCTGGCGCGTGCGCGCTGCCCGTCGGAGCGGACCACAAACCGAGAGAAGGGTTGGTATGAAGAGAGGGTACGATCTGATCGTCATTGGGGGCGGGACGGCGGGCCTGGTCTCCGCCGCTGGAGCAGCGTCCCTCGGAGCGAAGGTCGCCCTCGCCGAGCGGGACAAGCTCGGCGGTGACTGCCTGTACAGGGGATGCGTGCCGACCAAGGCCCTGGTCAAGAGCGCCCGCGTCGCGCACCTGATAGGCCTCTCCGAGGAGTACGGCATCAAGAGCCCCGGACACGAGGTGGACTTCCCGGCCGTGATGGACCGGATGGACCGGGTAATACGGAGAGCCGGAGAGCACGACGATCCTGCGCGCTTCAGGGAGATGGGTGTGGACGTCTTCCTCGGGGATGAGGCGAGCTTCATCTCACCGCAGGAGGTCTCGGTGGACGGTCGCCAACTCGGTGCGCGCAGCGTCATCCTCGCCACCGGCTCCCATCCGGTCGCGCCGCCCGTAGAGGGCCTGGAGGAGGTGAGTTACCTCACCAACGTGGAGGCTCTCCAGCTCCGGCGACTGCCGCGCTCGCTGATCGTCATAGGCTCGGGGCCGATAGGTTGCGAGTTCGCCCAGATCTTCTCCCGCTTCGGCTCGAAAGTGATCATGCTCTCCTCTTCCCCGCTCCCCCTACCCAAGGAGGACTCAGAGGTGGGAGAGGCCCTGAAGCAGGTCTTGGCCTCTGAGGGCGTGACCTTTCACGGCGGCTTTAGGGCGAGGGAGGCCCGCCTCGAGACCGGCGAGAAAGTCATTATGGCGGACAACGATCGGGGCGAGAAGGTAGAGATCCGGGCGGAGGAGATCCTGATCGCCGCCGGACGCGCCCCGACCGCCGGGTCCCTTGCGCTGGAGAACGCGGGTGTGGAGCTGGAGAAGACCGGCTTGAAGATCGACGAGCACCTTCGCACCACCGCACCGAACGTCTACGCCGCCGGGGACATAACGGGGAAGTACCTCTTCACCCACGTGGCTGAGTACCAGGGCCGCACCGCACTGAGGAACGCCCTCTTCCCGGTCAAGACCAAGGCCGACCACCGCGTCGTTCCCTGGACTACCTTCACCGACCCCGAGGTCGCCCGCGTCGGCCTCACCGAAGAGCAGGCCCGCGAGGAGCACGGGTACGTCAAGGTCTACCGTCAGAAGTTTGCCGGGGTAGATCGCGCTCTCACCGACGGAGAGACGACCGGGTTCGTCAAGGTAGTCACCGGTAGGCGGGGAAAGATTCTGGGGGGGCACATCATCGGTCCGGACGCGGGAAACCTAATCCACGAGATCGTCCTCGCGATGCAAAGGAACGTTCCCATACAGTCGCTCTCCACCATGATCCACGTCTACCCAACGCTCTCGCAGGCGAACCAGCGGGCAGCGGACAACTACTACCGCGAGAGACTCTTCACCGACCGTACCCGCAAGGTGTTCTCCGCCTTCTTCGGAGCCCGGCGTCTGCTTGGGCGAGGTTGATGCCCCAGTCTAGTGAGAGGCCGTCGACCGGAGCGATAACAAGGAATTGGAGAGGAGCCGAACTAATCTACCGACAGTTAGACAGAGGAAAGGGCGTCAAGAGAAGGGGTGCGGGCAGGTTGATCGGCATAGGTCTCGCCCTACTCCTCACTCTCGTGGTGGCCCGGGTCACTGGGCTGACCGAGTACGTCGGTCTAAACGGCCTGAACAGCTTGAGAGATTGGATCAACGGCTTCGGGGTGATCGCTCCCATCATCTTCGTTATCATCTACGTAGGCGCGACCGTGGCGTTCTTGCCGGGCGCGCCTCTATCTCTGCTGGCTGGCCTAGTGTTCGGGGCGGTATGGGGCACCTTGTGGACCGTTATCGGTGCGACACTCGGAGCCACGCTGGCCTTTCTGATCGCCCGCTACGCCGCCCGCGGGCTGGTGGAGTCCTGGGTCGCGGATAATCAACGGGTCAGGAAGCTGGATGAGGGCGTCGAGAAACACGGCTGGAGGATGTTGCTCATCACCCGCCTGGTGCCCCTGTTCCCTTTCAACGTGCAGAACTACGCCTACGGCCTCACCAGGGTAGGGGTTAGCAGCTACGTATTCCTGACCGCCCTTTGCATAGTGCCCGGAGTACTGGTGTATACGCTCGCGGGCGGCTCGCTGGCGAGCGCGAACGAAGACCTGACCAAGACCTTCGCGTATCTGGGCGTGGCGGCGGTCTTCTTCGTGCTGATCTCCCTGATCCCTGGATGGTTGCGGAGGAGAAATGGGCGATAGGCTGCTTTATTCATATTCAGTAGTGCTAGTCGGGCGGAGGAATTGCTGATCGTTGCGACACCCTGCTCCGTACCTGCACCAGACCCATCGGTCGCGGCTGACTGCAATGACTGGGAGATAAAAAGGAGATTCTATTTTGAAGTTTAGAGCCTTGATGTTGGTCGTCCTAGCCGCGACACTCTCGGTATTCATAGCCGCCTGCGGGAACACTGGCGGCAGAACAGACAACGCGGGCTCTCAGGGAGAGGACCGTTCCTTTACAGAGCTGGAGGAAGAGGCTCGCGGCACCACTGTCAATCTCTCCATATACGGTGGGGACGAGGCGATCAACGCCTACGTTGATGACTATGTGACGCCACGCCTGAAGGAAGAGTACGACATCACGCTGGAGCGAACGCCGCTAACCGACACCGCCGACGCCGTGAACAAGCTCCTGAACGAGAAAAGCGCCGGCAAGGAGGAAGGGACGATAGACCTCGTCTGGCTCAACGGCGAGAACTTCGCCACCGGCGCCGAGGCCGACCTGTGGTTCGGTCCCTGGGCCGAGAGGCTCCCGAACGCGGAGTACATCGACTGGGAGAGCCCGTCTATTAACCGCGACTTCGGCTACCCCGTGGAGGGCCGCGAGGCGCCGTGGGGCAAGGCCCAGTTCGTCATAATCTACGACTCCGCCAAAGTAGAGGACCCGCCGAAGAGCATGGACGAGCTGCGCGACTGGACCGCGGAGAACCCCGGGCGCTTTACCTATCCCGCCCCGCCGGACTTCACCGGCAACGCCTTCGTGGAGCAGGCGCTCTACAGCGTTACGGGCGAGGTCGAGCCTTTCCAGAAGCCCTTCGATCAGGAGACTTTTGACGAGAAGTCACCCGAGGTCTACGAATTTTTGAACGAGATCGAGCCGAAACTCTGGCGCGAGGGCGAAACCTACCCGGAGTCCTCGACCAAGCTGGACGAGCTGTACCAGAACGGTGAGGTCTGGCTCTCTATGAGCTACAACCCGCAACTCGCGCAACGCCAGATTAACAAGGGTCTCTGGCCCGAGAGCACCCGCACCTACCTCCTGGACGGCGGCACCCTGAGCAACACGCACTACGTCGCCATCCCGTTCAACTCCCCGAACAAAGCCGGGGCGCAGGTCGTCGCGAACTTCCTGGAGAGCCCGGAGGCCCAGATCGCGAAGCAAGACCCGAACGGCTGGGGCGACCTCACGGCCCTGGACTTGGACCGGCTGCCGGAGGACGTGCGCGAAGAGTTCTCCGAGCCGGAGGGAGAGGCGACCCTTCCTGCCGACGAGCTTCAGGAGAACCGGTTACCGGAGGCCCGCTCGGAGTGGCTGCTGGAGCTAGAGGACGGCTGGCAGGAGAAGGTCCTCAAGGAGTAGCTTGGGCGGGCGCGTCAAGATAACCCTGCTCCTCGCTCCGGCGCTGCTGGTGATCGGGGTCCTATTCGCCGGCGGACTGTTCGCCGCCGTCGTGCAGTCCCTCGGCTACCTGCCCGCTATCGGGCAGACGGAGATAAACTTCGGCGCCTACCGCGATGTCCTGACTGGTGAGGACTTCCTGAACTCGCTCCTCCTGACGATCTACGTCGCAGGGGCTTCCACGGGCATCTCGACAGTACTCGCCGTGCTGGCTGCGTTGGCCCTCAGACGCTCAAGCGGACGGCTCTCCGCCATCGTCTTCCAGCTGCCGATCACGATTCCCCACCTCGTCGCGGCAGTCGGGATCGCGCTGGTCGTCTCCCAGACTGGCCTGGGCGCGCGGTTCGCGGCGACTCTGGGCCTGATCGGGGAACCGGCTGAGTTCCCCGCCCTCCTCTACGACAGATACTCCGTCGGTATCATCCTCACCTACGTGTGGAAAGAGGTGCCGTTCATCGCGCTGGTCGTGCTCGCCTCCCTTCGAGGCGTCGCCGGGGAACTGGAGGACGTCGCCCGGACACTCGGGGCGAACGCGTGGCAGCGGTTCTGGTATGTGGTATTCCCCGTGATCTCGCCGGGAATCATCGCCGCGAGCCTGATAGTCTTCGCCTTCACCTTCGGCGCCTTCGAAGTACCGTACCTGCTTGGCAAGACTTACCCGACTATCCTGCCGGTGATGGCCTACAACGAGTACCGCGACATCGAACTGACCGCCCGTCCCGTAGCGATGGCGATAAACGTCCTGATCGCGCTCATCACGGCGGTCTTCGCCGCCCTCTACCTCCGGCTCGCAAAGGACCTGGGGCGTGGGTGATCCGTCGGGCAAGCGCCAGATCAACACGGGGCTCGTGATCGTGGCGGCCCTCGTCGCGCTGCCGTTCGTGCCGCTCTTTATGTGGGCATTCGCCGGGGAGTGGCGCTTCCCGGACCTGCTGCCGACGGAGTGGTCGCTGCGGGGTATCTCTTCCCTCGCGGATCCCGGCGGGCGCGTCCTCGGGGCGACGCTCAACAGCCTCCTGATCGGCGCCTCGGTCGCCCTTGCTTCCGTGGTGGTCGGAATGCCGGCAGGGATGGCTCTGGGGGGCTACGAGTGGCGCTTCAAGGGGGTCGTGGTCTTCTTTATCCTCCTCCCGATACTGGTCCCCCCGCTCGCCTCGACGATGGGCATCCACCTGACCTTCATCCGGCTCGGGCTCGCCGACACGATGCTCGGAGTCTTCCTGGTCCATCTCGTGCCAACGGTACCCTACACGGCCATCATCATGACCAGCATCTTCGCCGAACGGACCGGCGAGCTGGAAGAGGTCGCCCGAACCATGGGTGCCAGCCCATGGCAGGCGTTCGTCCACGTGACGCTGCCTGAGGTTGCGCCAGGGGTGGCGGTCGCGGGGCTCTTCGCTTTCCTGATCTCCTGGGGCCAGTACATCCTGACCCTCCTGATAGGGGGCGGCAACGTCGTTACCCTGCCTATGCTCCTCTTCTCCGCCGCCTCCGGCAACGATCCCGTCGTAACCTCGTCCCTCGCGATCGTCTTCGCCCTGCCCGCGGTGCTCGCGCTCGTGGTCGCTCTCCGCTTCTTGAGGCCTTCGGAGACGGACGAAGGCCGTGGCTTTGTCGGTTTGGGCAAGGTTTCGTGAGCACTCCCGGGCAGTTCGAGATTCTCGTTGGTAAGCCGCGGTTGCTGTATCCTCTAACCGTGGCCAAGCATCCGCCGACCGTCCCACAGGCGCTGGGCCGCCGAGACGAAGACCATGGCAGCGAAGATCCAGGCGATGGTGGAGACGTGATCGGGCAAGAGCAAGAAGAGCGTCCCCGCCAGGATAGTCTCGAATCCCTCGGTCAACGAGCGGCGGAAGTGGAGACCACGCTCTGTCAGGCGCTCCCTCTTCAGCCGCTCCAAGGTACTGGAGAGGGCCAGAAACACCGTACCGTTCAGATAGTAGGCGAAGAAGAGCACCACCAGAGCGAGACGGGCATCCGGATGCTGGATGGCGAGCGCAACGAGGAAACCACCGTAAACGAAGAAATCCGCCACGATGTCGATAAACGCGCCGAGTTCCGAGCTTTCACCGCGGAGGCGGGCTACCTCCCCGTCGAGACCGTCCAAGAGCCGGTTAAAGAGCCAGAGGATGAGCGCCACGGTGTTGAGGCCGAAGGCTATCGCTGCCAGGCAGAGCGCGCCGATACCGAGGCTCGCCCCGGTTAGAGCGCCACCGGTGACGCCCCTCTCAGCCAGGATCCGGGCGGGCAGCTTGTAGAGGGGCTTGGCGCCCTTGCGTAGTTCCTCGTCGAGCATCCCCGGATCATAGCAGCGGGTGTGCGGTTCTGGTTACGAAGGGCTTAGAAGGGCGTCTGCTCAAAAGATTCCATGCAAGGAGCGGATATGCGTATCCGTCCAACCGCTGGTCAGCAATCCGTGGGTAGTGCTACCGTTACGCTGGGTGAGCAATGCCGGCGAGACTGGATGAAGCTCAGAAGCGAAGATGCACGCAAAGACAGCTCCAACCAGTGCGGGAGGTCCGGCCGCAGGCTCAGGTATGGGTAGCTAGACTTGTTGGACGTCCAATGAATCTCGGCCCTCGGACGGTAGCATGGTTCAGGTTCGCGCTGGGTCTGGTTGCCTTGTCGGCGTTCGGCCTAGCGTATCTTCTCTCGGAGGGTTTCCGATCAGAGGTTGACCGGGCCGTGGCGGCCCTGGGTCGTGGAGACGTTGATGAGCTCAGAGACTACATCCTCTCGTTCGGGGTGTGGGCGCCGATCGTTTCGGCGCTGCTGATGATCCTGCAGGCTCTTGCGGCCCCTCTTCCGGCCTTCGTCTTAGCATTCGCCAACGGTTTGGCGTTCGGGACTTTCTGGGGGGGGATGTTGAGCCTGGTGAGCGCGTCCCTGGCGGCAGCCGTAAGCTTCTGGATCGCACGCCTTCTGGGTCGAGGTCCGGTCGAGGCTCTCGTCGGTCGGTCACACCTGGGAGCCGCGGACCGGTGGTTCCTGCGTTGGGGCGCGTACGCGGTCCTCGTCGCGCGCCTCGTGCCCATCATCTCCTTTGACATCATCTCCTATGCGTCTGGTCTCACCCGCATGAGCTTCTGGCGGTTCATGATCGCCACGGCGGTCGGTATGACCCCTGCGACGTTCCTATACTCTTACCTCGGAGGTCAGGCTCCACAGTACGTTCAGGTATTACTGGTCGCGTTCGGCGCCGTGATAGCCGGGGCGGTAGTTGCCGCCGTTCTCCGGCGAAGGAGGCAAGGAAAACGGATACCGCTGGTCGAGACGAAAGACCGCATCGAAGAGAGTGAGGAGGATTCTGATGAGTAACCTACCGAATAGACAAGGATGGACGCGCTCGCCCGTGAGCAGCCGTTTAGCAACGGGGAAGACCGAGATAATACCGGGTTCGCGCTCCGGCGCTCCGGTGCTCTTGGCCCCTGAGATCCTCCGTCCCGGCTTCGGCATATCACGCATGAGGAGGCGTTCGTGAGCGCCACTCTCAGATTGAGAGACCTCTCGCACCGTTACGGGAGAGTCTCCACGCCGGCGCTTTCGCACCTCTCAGTCGAAGTGGATCCGGGGGAACTAGTCGCCTTTCTCGGGCCCTCGGGCTGCGGAAAGACGACGGCGCTGAAGATCATAGCCGGTCTCCTGCGCCCCGCGTCCGGTGACGTTCTGGTAGACGGGGACTCGGTGCTCGCTGTGCCGCCGGAGAAGCGAGGAGCCGCGATGGTCTTCCAGAAGCCTCTGCTCTTTCCACGCATGAGCGTCGCCGCAAACATCGGTTTCGGGCTCAAGATTCGAAACGCCCCGAGGGATCACGTCGACCGCCGGGTCGCCACGGCGCTTCGGCGGGTACGGATGGAGGGCTTCGCGGATCGCCGTCCCGGCGAGCTGTCTGGCGGGCAGCAGCAGCGGGTCGCGCTGGCACGTGCGCTCGTCATCGAGCCGCGCTTGCTGCTTCTGGACGAACCTCTGAGCGCCCTCGACGCAAACCTCCGGGGAGAGATGCGGGAGCTGGTGCGGGAGGTGCAGGAGCAAGAAGGCTACACCACCGTCTTCGTCACACACGACCAGGAGGAGGCCGTGGTTCTCGCCGACCGCATCGCCCTCCTCTTCGACGGAAAGCTGCAGATGTACGACGAGCCGCAGGCCTTCTACGACCGGCCTGCGAGTCGCCGGATCGCCGAGTTCTTTGGCGCCACGAACTTTATCCACGGCCGGGCGAGAAACGGGACGGTCGAGACGCCGTTGGGCAACCTGAGCCTTGCGGAAGCGGCTCCGGTCGGAGACGTTACCCTGACGATCCGCCCTGAGGCTGTTCGCCTCAGAGGGGGTGAGAACTCCTTTTTTGCCCGGATCACTCGGGTTGCCTACCTCGGCACTCGCATAGACTGCAGCCTCGACGCCAACGGCGTCGATCTCAGGGTAGTCTTGCCGCCTGACGCGAGGATGCGTGAGGGAGAGAAGGTTACCGTTCGGCTGCCCTCAGAGTCCCTTTGGGTGCTTAGAAGCTAGAGCTTTAATAAGGGTTTGATGTGCATCGGGGGTCGGATCGTAAGAGCGTAGCTCTGGGCGGTCGCGGGAATCTTGCCGGCGCTCGTAACCGATTCATCCGGGTGGAGGTTTGGGTGTCTTTCTCCGACTCACGATCCTCTTAAGAAGCAGCCACGAGATGATCAGCAGCATGAGCCCGTGGCTGACCACAAAGAACTCATGGCTGTGGTACAGGGGATTGTAGTAGGAGACGGGACTGGACCACTTCCAGTCCGAGATGGGCCAGAGAAGAGGCCGGGTGTCGTCGACGTGGGTAAGGAAGTCGGCGATGGTGTGCCCAAACCAACCCAGGAGGAACCACAGCAGTATCCGGCGCTGGTCGTGCCTATACATGCCAACGACCCGGTATAAGATGAGCAGCGCCACCACCGGCACGGCTGAGTGCAGCGCGCTCCCCGTGCTTCCGAACGGACCATGAAAGTAGATCGCATTCAGCAGCTCCTCGGAGTGCATGGAGCTCCACCCCTCTCTCAGGTACGCCGTACCCACATAGTAGGCGGTCCCGGCGAAGGCAGGGAGATCCGGAAAGGTAGCCCCTACGGCGCCGGCTATACCCGCGGCTCGCCCGGACCGGACACCGTGCTTGGCGAGAGCCCAGGTGAAGAACGCGTGCGAGTAAGTCTCCATCCAGGGCAGCCTAACCGCTCGGGGAATGGGAGGAGCGCGATGCACGGAATCGGCGCGAGATGGTCCACGTCACCAAGAGCAGCAAGATGCCGTGCTCGAGCATTGTAAAGGTACGAGCGTAACGCGAGCGATCCCAGTAAGAGATCGGACTTCGGAAGCGCCACACCGAGATTGGCCACAGGATCGGACGCGCATCCTCCGCGTGGGTGAGCGCATCGGTAAGCACGTGACCCGCCCATCCGATCAAGAAGGTGAGCAGCGGCTTGCGCAGGCTGAGCTTTTTCGAACCGAGCGTCAACAAGATCAGCAACAAGGCTCCCACGGGAAGCGCCGAGTGGAGTGTCGCGTCAGGGCCTGCGAAGGAGGGTTTCGCGCACACCTCCTCGCACAACGCGGACCGGTTGAGACGGCGCCACCTCGAGCCGAGCCACACCGCCCCGGCGAGCGCCGGGAGGTCCGGGAACACAGCGCCAGAGGCAGCCCCTACCGCCACCCTGGCTTCGGAGGGAGCCCAGGGCCTGGCGGCGGCCCAGGTTAGTGCAGCGTGAGAGTAGGTGCGCACGCGAGAGATTCTATTCGCTGTAGCCAGTTCACGAGTGACTCTCAGAGCCCGACCGGGGCGAAGCACCGGAGCTTTCTCGAACAGTCTGGTTCTGCACTTCCGTTGTATATATTTTGATCGTGGCACCTAGCAATTCTCTGGTCTTACGTGTGAAAGGAGATGGATGCTGGGGAAACGCATCGTTCTTGCGGGGGGTGGTCACGCGCATTTGTATTCCCTGGCACGCGTGGGAGAGCTGACCCGGCGGGGCTTCGACGTCACCCTTGTGGATCGTTCGCCTTACCT
>JADDPM010000155.1 GCA_016781885.1 Rubrobacter sp. | reverse complement strand
GACAAAGAAGGGCTCCGCTTTCGGAGGGCCGAGCGCCCTGGCGAACATCGTTTGGATAAGGTTAGCCAGGGCGCTGTTCAACGAGTGTATGGAAGCCTGACTCTCGCCGATAAGGGTAGGCCCGTCGGCGATGTCGTCTAGCCACCGAATCTGGGCGTAGACGAGCTTGCCAGCTACGGCTATGTAATGCAAGGCATCGCCAGACACGTACCCGTGCGCCCGTTCGGGGAGAAAGCGAGCGGGAAGCGTCTCCATGTTGGGCTCCTCAACAAGGAAAGAACGCAACCTTTGGAAAGCTGGACTCTGCGCCTCCGCTAGTGAGGAGATACCTGCCTCCGCTTCCTTGCGCACCAGCTCAGGATCTAGGATCAACGGGTGTAGCGGTTTAGGACCATGGGCGAATTAGAGGGGCTGTCGGACAGCAGGTCAGGGATAAAGTTGTCCTGTAGAACGTCGGGGGCTAGTCCGAGCGCCAGGGCCAGCGGAATCGCCGCCCAGGGTCCGGCGGCCGACAGCTGCGGGTGGGTTGCCGCTCGAGTAGCCAGTTTGAGTAGCTCCTCGTCGGTGCGCCGCCTAGCCATCCGGAGAACGTCCGCGTCTCTGGCGTAGGTCTGCTCCGAGTCGTGAACTGGGCCGTTCGCGTTTTCGTTTATGCTCATGAGCACCTTCCTCTCAAGTCGAGGTCCTTCCGGTTACTCTCCCTCACAAAACCTATCCCTCCTCCACGGTCAACAGGATTGCCCTCTTCGCATCCTCGTAAGCTTTCAGGGCACGACGGTACGCTGCTCGTTCTTCGGGAAGTTCGTCCGGTAGAGGAACGTCTGGAAACCGATGCTCGCGCGACAGGCCCGCGTCCGCGACGGCCAAGCCCGCCAAGTAATGCCAGAGCGGCCGATCTCCCGCGGTCTCGGCGCAAAGGAACTCGTCGGCGTCGTGGCCCGTAAGCGCCAAGGCGGCGCCTAGGGATTCATGGAGCGGATCTGAATCCGAACCTTCGAGCTCTTGTACGCTCAGTCCCCGACCTATCTGGGCCTGGATTTGAGCTGCCAACGAGCCTTCATGCTGCACCTTCCTCTGCAGCTCGTGAAGATCCTTGGCGGTCTCGGGGTCGATCCCTGAAGTCTTGGCGTTCTTATCCGTTAGGATCGCGGCCAGCTGTACAGTCGTCAGGGCCTTTAGGGTTTCTTCTTCCTGCAGTCCCAGTCGTTCGGCAGCCTCGGTCACGTAGTGGGACAAGCGGAAGAGTCCCTTGATCCTGCCGCTCTTAACCAGCGCCCACCTTCGGGCCTCGAAGCGGCCCTGTGAGTGCAGCCACAGAGAATAGGCGGCGCGCAGTGCTTTGTCGCCCAAGGCTGGTATGTGAACGGCAGTCAAGGCCAACGCGACTGCGATCATACTGACGGCAAGAAGCATCGACTGCGCCGCAAGCTGAATTCCGACGATAGCCTCCCGAAGTCCGTCCGGGACCCAGACACGCACGGCCGCCCGCGCCATGGCGTTCAGCGACATTAGTAACCAGGCGAGAACAGCGGCGAAGGCGAACAGATTCTTCGTCCGTAACCTCGGCGCAGCCGCCTCGGACCTCGCGGCTCTCAAGAACAACCACGCAACGAGGGCGCAGTAGAAAATCGTGGGCAGGACAAGAGCCCATTCCAAGAGGACGAGGCCAGGCGGAGCGGGTGAGAAGTCTCGGAGTACGGGGACCGGCCAAACCAGCCCGGCGGCGCCGGGCAACAACCAAGAGGCTACCAAGACCAGCGGTGCGGTCCGGAGGAGTGCTTCTAGACGGGGGCGTCGCGCAACCTCCTCGAGTGCCACCGCCCCAAACCGGTGCGGTAGAGCCCCGGCCTGCGCCAAGCACACGTAGGCAAGGATCAGGGTGAAAGGCAGCTCGCGTAACATCCACCCCGCGACCTCCGCACGCCGGCTATCAAAGTCCACCGAAGCCAAGGCAATGAAGATCGCAGCCAATAACAGAGAAGACGGTGCCGCGACCTTCAGGGACAGAGTCCTCCGTGCCGGGCGTAGGGTCAAGAACGCCAAATAGACGGTCGTCGCTGCGAAGATTGAGCCTAACAACAGATGCTGTGCCTGGACTACGTTCATACCACGTCGTACATCTTCTCGGCGTAGTAGTGTCGAGGGCCCAGGGAGCCAGCGAGAAGCGAGTAAACCGCTCTCATATCTGCCTCTTTCTCACGGTCCTCTTCGTCCAGAAGCGGGGGTCTTCGAGCCAGCCTCATGCCGACCGGCTGCCCGACCGCCGGACCGTACCGCCGCGCTCCTAAGGGATCACCGGCGGCTAAGTGACCTAGCTCATGGTACAGACTCAAGGTTCGGACGATGGGCGGTAGACTGGAGAGTACGAAGATCGCCGCGCCCGGAGGATCTTCGCGATAACGGAGCTGAGCCATGCTTCCTCGCTGGGCGAGCATGCGAGCGATCTCAGGATAGTGGGCGTCTGGGATCACGCTTATGGCTATACGTAGTCCCAGGTAATCTTCTAGCGCTACGGCGTAGTCTGTGGGATGAAACTCCTTGCCCGAGAGCCCGAGGATCGCCAGTTCGACCTGGAACTCCTCGGGTGTGAGGAAACGGCGCGCGGCGTCGGAGATTGCGCTGTCCGAGGACGACAAGAAGCGCCGCGCGCTCGTAAGCACGTTCTTGAGCTCAGGCAGTATCATTAGCGTCGCGTAAATGGCCCAGGTGCTCGATCATGTCGATGAGCATGTCTTTCTCGCCGCTCGAAAGGTCGAGACTTTTGTGGAGTATCACGCGGCTCTGAGCATCTCCCAACGCCCTGATGGCCTCAGCGTCGAGGAGGGGCGGCTTCTCTTCTCGACCCAGGAAGTAAGACGGATCCACCTCGAAGACCTCCGAGAGAGCCAAGAGCTTGTCCACCGTGGGATTGGCGATATGCCCAGACCTTATGCCTTCGACCTCTTCTTCCGAGAGGTCACCAGCGGACATCCGGGCCACATCCTCTTCGGAGTAAGGCTGCCCGGTTCGATCATCTCTCACGATATCGAAAAGCCGATCCAGTCGCTCTGCAATACTGCCCCGCCCCTCGTCCCGCTTGGCCCCGACCGAGACTCTCAGAGTATCGAGATTTCCGAACCACAGTTCCGGGGGAAAGCCCATCGCCTTCGCCAAGGCTCTTAGCTTGTCGAAGCGCGGGTTGGCGATACGTCCCTTACGAAGCGCGCTCACGTAGGAGCGGCTCACCGCTCCGCCGGTCGCGTCCTGGAGTTCCTGTCCGTTCCACCTTTGGCCGTTTGGGCGCCTGTACTGCTCCAGTAACAGCTCGAATTTTTGGGCCATTCGCACTCTGCAACCCACCCTTCGGTACAAGTGGCTAAGTAATGATACCATGAGACGTCTTGTCAAATTAATCAAACTCCCGAGATCCCTGAGGTGGTTACCCGGTGAAGGATCTGGTCGGAAAGGTAGGTTGGAGCGCGGCCGAAGGCGTGCTCGACGCCTTGGACTCCCTGGAGTGGAGTTGCTTGCCGGTAGTGCCCAGTTTCAGACGGCCTCCGGAAGGCTTCGTCCCAGCGTTGGCGACGACCTGGATGACGCCGAGCTGGATCCGCAGCGGATGCTTAGGCTACAACTTCTGGACGATGCCGCTGCCCGCAGGTCCTAGGCTACCCTCCGCACGCTACGATCCGGGCCATCCTCTCTTCCAGACGTGGATCTGCGTGTACCTCATTCGCAAACTCGTAGTCGGGAAAGGTCCACCTTACGGGTTCACGCAACACCTCGAGCCCGTACCGGAAAGATTCGTGTCCCTCGGGCAAGCGGATCAGAAGGCCTGGCTGCGGATGATGGGAGCTTCCTCGGCCGAAGTCTGGATCCACGACGGATCCGACGGCTCTCCTGCCACGGTAGGCGAGGTGAGGACAACTTTGACGCGGGCCAGGATGCGAACCCACGCCGATGTCGGTCCGGACAACCCAAGCCAAGCCAGGCTGCTCCTCAGCTTCCGCCAGCCCCACGCTATGCCGAGTGGATTGACCCAAGAGTCTTTCCTGCCGCGCCGGGGCCAGTGGAGCGGGAAGATCCGCCCGTACCAGGAGATCGAGTACACCGTACACGGCTTTCCCATAGCCCTTCCGAAACACGGATTGTCCGCTTACTTTTTCTATGCAGGAGCCAAGTACGACTACGGTGGGAGAGTTATAGACAGCTTCGAGAATGTGATGAGCGCGGCTGCTCCTATCCTCGAGGATGGAATCGAATTCATCGAGCGCAGGCACCCTCGATGACTACCCGATGAGCGCTTTCTGGAGCACTCTCGGAGCCTCACCGTCTGCCGCGTCGGCCATACTGCAGGTCAACGACTATCGTCGAAACGATGCAGCGTGTTGAAAAGCATTTACCCCTCAGCCGAGCCGCTGGATGTCGTGGTCGGTACACTGCTTCCCTAGCCGTTCACCTCGGGAGGCATCACCTACCATGATGGGCATCTAAGAGCGCAACTTCCGACCACTGCCCAACAATCTCTCCCTGGAGGCCCTGGTCCCGAAGGACAACTTCTACCGGCCCTTGGAGGAGAGGATCGATCTCTCCTTCGTGCGCGAGTTGGTGCTTCCTTTGTACGCCAATGGCGGCAGGCACTCGATCGATCCGGTGCTCTTCTTCAAAACCCTCTCAACACGA
>JADDPM010000319.1 GCA_016781885.1 Rubrobacter sp. | reverse complement strand
GTCGGCGCCGGCCTCGGCGACGACCTCCCCGGTCTCGGGGTTCACCAGGTCGCGGGCGAGGTAGCGGGCGGCTATACTGTCGTTCGCGTCGCCCCTGCCGCCGTCGAGGTAGAGCGGCAGATCGACGTATCCGTCGGTGCCGCAGTCCTCGTCGTTGATCACCACGTCCTGGGAGACGTCTACGAGGCGACGGGTAAGGTAGCCCGAGTCGGCGGTACGCAGGGCGGTGTCGGCCTGCCCTTTACGGGCGCCGTGGGTCGAGGTGAAGTACTCGAGCACCGAGAGCCCCTCCATGAAGTTGCTCTTCACGGGCTCGTCGATGATCTCACCCTTCGTGTTCGTCATCAGGCCGCGCATGCCGGCGAGCTGCGTGATCTGGGAGTAGTTACCCCGCGCGCCGGAGTTGGCCATCATGTAGACCGGGTTCAGCTTCCAGAGGTTCGCCTTCATGGCGTCCTCGACCTCGTTCTTGGCCTCGGTCCAGAGCGTGATCACGCGCTCGAGACGCTCGTCGTCCGAGATGAAGCCCTGGTCCCACTGGTCCTCGATCTCCTCGACCATCCGCCCGTAGCGCTCGATGATCTCCTCTTTCTGATCCGGCACGACGATGTCGTTCTTGCCGATGGAGATGCCGGCCCGCGTGGCCGTGTGGAACCCTACCCTCTTCAGGGTGTCGAGGAGCCGGCTCACGAGCTCCGTCGGGTAGCCGTCCACGTACTCGGAGACGAGGGCCTTGATCTCACCTTTTTTAAGCTCGTGGTTGACGAACTCGTAGTCGTCGGCTCTGTACGCCTCGCCGAGGTAGTCCCTCAGGGTCTGCTCGATGTTCTCGTTGAAGATGGCGCGCCCGAGGGTGGTCTCGATCCTTCCGCCGTCACGGCGGAGGATGATCTTGTCGTGGATCTTGAGCGAGCCCTCCTTGTACGCAGCCTCCACCTCGTCGTAGGAGGAGAGGTAGGCTTTAGGCTCCTGCTCCTCGAAGTCGTCGTCGGCGTAGGTGACGTAGTAGAGACCCAGAACCATGTCCTGCGAGGGGACGGCGATGGGGAACCCGTTCGCCGGGAGCAGGATGTTCTGCGTCGAGAGCATCAGGA
>JADDPM010000318.1 GCA_016781885.1 Rubrobacter sp. | reverse complement strand
GGGAGTGCGCGATGCGCGCCTTCGCGGCCTACGTAGGCGAGAGGTCAAAAAGGGGCGGCTACAAAAACCAGAAGCTGGTGGGCGGCGACCACACGGCTCTTGGGGACGCGCGGGCCACGCTGCGCCTGATAGAGCGGATGGCCGAAGGGACTTGAGCGGGCGATAATCCCGCGGGAAGTCGGCCGTGGCTAGCTGCCTGGTAGCCGAAGCGTTCTCGCCCAAACCGATGAGGCAGCTCGAACTGCCCCGGACCTTATGCTTTTTGGACCCTCGCCGCTGAGGTAGAAGAAGTGCGGGGTTGGAGTGGTTATGATCGGTGAGTTTGGTAGATTGGTTTCGTGGCTTCCCACTTTGCCGACATCCTCGACCGGCATCTGCTGCTAGAGCTTGCGGGAGGGTGTTCCTTCGAGCGGGGCGAAGACTATTACCGCTGCGGGGCGGTACGTTCCCTTCTCGAGCACGAAGGATTGCTTACGGCCAGAGTGATAGGGAACCACGAATACCGGGTGAGGTTCCGGGCAGAGGAAAACGGCGGGCTTTCCTACTCGTGCAGTTGCCCGGTGGGGGAGGACGGGCTCTTCTGCAAGCACTGCGTAGCCGTAGCGCTTACGTGGCTTGAGGAGGGGGTGGGGGAGAGCCGACCGGAGGAGGGCGGGGGACAAGGACTCACCATGGACGAGCTCGGAGCCTTCCTCGAAGAACAAGACAAGGATGTCCTGGTACGTCTTCTCGTGGAGCAGGCTATGGAAGACGAGCGGTTGTATGGAAGGCTGCTCGCGTGGGCCGCGCGTGCGAGACCCGAAGGGGTAAACCTTGCCGCTTTCCGGAAGGTCATAGACGATGCCTTCTACGGGGGAGATCTTCCCGACTACGGCTCCGCAGAACGGTTTGCCCGGGGCATAGCGGACGTTGTGGAGCCGATCGCCGAGCTGCTAAGAGAAGGGCACGCCCAAGAGACGATCGAGCTCTGTGAGTACGCTCTTAAGGCCGCCGAGGGCGCTATGGACTACGACGTGGACGGCTACGTGAGTGGGGCGCTGGAGGGACTGGAAGAGATCCATCATGCGGCTTGCAAAGAAGCGGGGTTGGATCCAAAAGAGCTGGCGCGGCGGCTCTTCGAGTGGGAGGTTGGTGGCCACTACGACACCTTCTTCGAGGCGGCAAACACTTACGCCGACGTGCTGGAAGAGGAAGGACTGGCCGAATACAAGAGGCTGGCCGAGGAGCGGTGGGCCCAGGTCCCCGTGCTCGGTCCCGGAGAAGAA
>JADDPM010000154.1 GCA_016781885.1 Rubrobacter sp. | reverse complement strand
AGACCGACGGGAGATCTCACCCGATACCTCCTCGGGCGTTACCCGCCGATAGCCCGGAGGGAGGCCGGTTCGGCTGCGAAGCAGTTGACCCGATAAGGTCCTGAATCGTCTACCGTACTCACGCGGCGAGTACCGGCGTAACTTGGTATTGGAACGGGCGTCCGGCATGCATCCGGAGCACGGGCGTCTCGCGGGTAATGCAGGTGTCGCCACGGCGATCTCAGGGCAGGGCTTCTCGAGTAAGCGGTATTGCAGCACCGCACTAAAGTTTTTGTAAGTTCGCTCCGATAATAAAAGAGTTTCTAGAGTCAGTAGAAAGGCAACCGGGCTAATGGTCATTCTCATCAACTCTTACGCGGACCGATCGGAGGTTTCTTCGTGCTCCGTTTTCGCCGGGGGTCTGCTCCGAGAGGGCCATGACACTGCGTACGAGGGAGACCGGAGTGACTGATAACAAAGTGGGCGCGCGGCTCGGGCCTCAAAGCATCTCCGCCCCGAGCCTTTCGGCCTCGCTCAGAACCCTCTCGCGAGGAACGAGCATCTTCGCCGTGCTCGTTGGTTGCCTCGTGCTCGTCGGCTGGACCTTCGACGTCGAGGGCCTCAAACGTATCCTTCCGGGGTTGGTGGCGATGAACCCGGTTACCGCCCTCACCTTCATCCTCGCCGGCGCTTCGTTGGGGCTGCTGGGTACTGAGGGGGGAGACCGGAGGCTCGTCCGTCTCGCGCGTGGGCTTGCCCTGATCGTGGCCATCGTAGGCTTGCTCAAGCTCGTCGAGATCTCCTCTGGTGTGGACGTCGGCGTCGATCGGATTGTGTTCCCGGAGAAGCTTGGAGCCGTAGGGGATCAACTCCCCAACAGGATGGCGCCGAATACCGCGCTTAACTTCCTTTTGGTCGGCGTCTCGCTGCTGTTCCTGGACGTCCGGATTTGCCGCGACCTCTGGCCCGCCCAGCTGCTCGTACTGACGGCGTGCCTCGCCTCCCTGCTGGCCCTCGTAGGCTACCTCTTCGGCACGAAGTCCTTGTACGGCTTCGCCTCATATATACCCATGGCGCTGCACACGGCCCTGACCTTCATCGTGCTCTCGATCGGCCTCCTCTGCGCGCGGCCGGAACGCGGCCTGATGAGGGTCTTTACCAGCGACAGCGCGGGCGGCATCCTTGCGCGCCGTCTGTTGCCCGCCGTGATCTTCGTCCCTGTAGCACTGGGCTGGTTGAGGTTGAAGGGCCAGCAGGCGGGGTTCTACGACACCGAGCTTGGGGTGGCGCTGATCGCCATATCGAGCATCTTGATCTTCGCCATCTTGGTCGGGCTGAGCGCTCGCTCTCTCTACCGGACCGACGTAGAGCGTGCGCGGGTGGAGGAGGAGCTGCGGGAGGCCGAGCAAAGGTTCAGAAGTTCCTTCGGCGACGCGGCGATCGGTATGGGCTTGGTTGGGACCGACGGACGCTGGTTGCAGGTCAACCGCTCCTTGTGCGAGCTTCTCGGCTACTCAGAACAAGAGCTGCTGAGCAAGACCTTCCAGGACATCACCCATCCGGACGACCTGGAGATGAATCTCGACCAGGTAAAGCAGGTTCTGGCCGGCAAGATCGATACCTCCAAAGTGGAGAAACGGTACTTACACAAGCTCGGGCACGTCGTCTGGACCTTGCTGAACGTCTCCCTGGTGCGCGACGCAAATGGCATTCCTCTCTACTTCATCGCCCAGATTCAAGACATAACCGAGAGCAAGCGGGCCGAGGAGGAGGTGCGCAAAAACAACGCACTCGTGCAGTTGCTCCGGGCGGTCGCTACCGCCTCGAACGAGGCGTCGAGCATAGAGACGGCGATGCAAACGTGCATCGACGAGGTCTGCGCCTACACGGGTTGGCCCCTGGGACACGCTTATCTGCGACCCTTCGACGAGGAAACCCTAGATGACGTGCTGGTCTCCACGAGCATCTGGCATGTGGATGATGCCGGACGGTTCGAGAGTTTCCGCGAGGCGACGGAGGCGACCGATTTTGCGCCGAGGTTGGGGTTGCCGGGTCGGGTTCTGGCCAGCGGGGAACCGGCCTGGATCTCGGACGTGGGCGAGGATCCGAACTTCCCGAGGGTGAAATATGCACTGGAGAGCGGGATCAGGACCAGCTTCGCCTTCCCCGTGCTGGTCGAGAGAGAAGTCGCGGCCGTTCTTGAATTCTTCTGCACCGAGAGTCAAGAGCCTGATGATGAGATATTGGAGATCATGGGCCAGATCGGCGCGCAGCTCGGGCAGGTGATCGAGCGCGGGCGGGTGCGTGAAGCATTGCAGAGGGCAAAGGAGGCGGCCGAGGCGTCTAACAGGGCAAAGAGCGACTTTCTGGCGAACATGAGCCACGAGATTCGGACCCCCATGAACGGCGTTATCGGCATGACCGAGCTTCTGCTGGGTACCAGGCTCTCCGAAGAGCAACGCGAGTACGCCGAGACCGTGCGTGCCTCTAGCGAACACCTGCTGATGGTGCTCAACGACATCCTTGACTTCTCCAAGATAGAGGCCGGCAAGGTGCGCATCGAGGCCATAGATTTCGACTTGTGCACGGTGGTAGAGGAGATAGCTGGTATGTTTGCCGAGCGTGCCTACGCTAAAGGGGTGGAGATTGCCAGCTTAGTCGAACTCGACGTCCCGACCGCCCTGAGAGGAGATCCCTTCCGTCTCAGACAGGTGCTGACCAACCTTGTGAGTAACGCGCTCAAGTTCACCGAGAACGGAGGTATCGTCCTTCGCGCGCGTCTGGTCGATGAGCCGGACGGCCTGGCCGTGATCCGCTATGAGGTCTCAGACACCGGTATCGGTATGACGCCGGAGCAGAAGGCCCTGCTGTTCCGGTCTTTCTCCCAGGCCGACACTTCCACCACCCGCAAGTACGGCGGCACGGGGTTGGGCTTGGCCATCTCCAAGCAACTAGTCGAACTGATGGGAGGAGAGATAGGGGTAGTGAGCGAGCCCGGAAAGGGGAGCACCTTCTGGTTCACGCTGCCCCTGAAGAAGCAAGCCTTGGAGGGGCACCGGCCGGGTCCGAATCTGCCCGCAGATCTCCAGGGTACGAACGTCCTCATAGTCGATGACAACGTTATCAACCGGAGGATCATGCGAGAGCAGTTGAGCTCCTGGGGGATACATAGCGTCAGCGCCGAAGACGGGCCGCGCGCGCTGCAGGCGCTGCGCCGAGCTGCCAACCACGGCGAGAGCTATGATCTGGCGATCCTGGATATGCAGATGCCCGGTATGGACGGCTTACAACTCGCCCGAGCGATAAAGGCCGACCCCTACCTCGCCTCTGCTCGGCTGGTGATGCTGACCTCGGTGGGCGAACGAGGAGACAGCGAGAAAGCGCGGCGGGTAGGGGTAGAGGCATACCTTACGAAACCAGTGCGCCAATCCGAGCTCCACGACTGCCTGGCGACGGTAATGGGCGGACCGGCGGACGAGGAGATGCCGCCCGGGGAGCGTAGCGATAACCTCGTTACCCGTTACAGCCTCAAGGAGAAGAGAGCCGCCTTCCGTGCCCGCGTCCTCGTCGCTGAGGACAACCTGGTAAACCAGAAGGTCGCTGTCAGGACGCTCGAGAAGCTCGGCTACCAGGCTGACGTGGCCCCAAACGGAGCCGAAGCGCTCGAAGCCCTCGCACGCGTTCCTTACGCTGCGGTCTTGATGGACGTGCAGATGCCCGAGATGGACGGTTATGAGGCTACCGCCGAGATAAGGCGCCGGGAGAACGAGAATGAGGGTCTTGGTCACACTCCTGTTATCGCGATGACGGCGAACGCCATGCAGGGTGACCGGGAGAAGGCGTTGGAGGCCGGGATGGACGATTACATCTCGAAACCGATTAACGTGGAGGCTCTAGACGAGATGCTGAAGCGCTGGATCCCGCTCACGTAGGCCAACAGGGACCGGGTCTGCTTCCGATACGGATGCGAGCGAGGGCCACTCGGCCTCGCACAGAATGGGCTGTGCGGTCCGCATGAGGACGATGAACCGGATATCCTGGACGGGTTCGTAGAGGTTTTCCTCTCCCACCTCCCGTCCGGCTGAAGAGCCTTACAAGGAGCCGTCGAGGGCGGCGACGAGCGCCATCCGGACACGCAGCTATAAGAGCAGGAGCTTTTCTGCCATTGCCCTTTACTAGCTAGTAAGACTAAGCATCGAGCACACGGTCAGAGAGGAGGCTGCCGATGCAGGTCAGGCGCCAGCCGCGTTAGATTCGGCGAAGGCGAGGTCCTGGTCCAGCGTAAAGCCTCGAGAGACGTTTGGTCCTTACGACCCGTCCGGCTCTTCGCCGGCATCGGCGGCCACTCCGCGAGACGCGCGGTTCACGATCGCCTCGGGTAGCAGTCCGGCCTGGGCGAGCTCTCGCAGCGCGTCGGTCGCCGCGACGCGGCTGAGGGCTTCGGCCTGGCGCCGGCGCAGCCCGTGGCCGTCGTGGTCTGCTTCGCGATCCAGCTCGTCGACCGACGCGATAGCTTCTCGCTCCCAG